>JAYEJO010000194.1:2948-6674 GCA_034660595.1 Candidatus Caldatribacteriota bacterium | reverse complement strand
CTCATAGTAGTCTTCTCGCGATCATAGGGAATGTCTTTTATAATGGTAAAACGGGGACCACAGTTAGTACAATTAATAAAGGGATAACGAAAACGTCGATTATGGGGATCAAATAATTCTTGCAGGCAGTCTTTACATATACTTATATCCGGGGAGACCAATACAAAGCTATCCTCTTTTTTAACTACACTTTTCTTAATGGAAAATCCTTTATAGCCTATTAAGGGGAGTTGATTTACTTCTATCTTTTCGATTCGGGCCAAAGAAGGGAGTTTCTTTTTTATATCACTAACAAAACTATCTATCTCTTCCGTTTTTCCCTCAACTTCTATTTCCACACCCTGATTTGAATTAAGTACCCAGCCTGATAAATTATAATTTTGTGCTAATTTATGAATAAAGGGCCGGAAGCCAACCCCCTGGACAATGCCTTTGGTAATAATATTTTTTCTAATCTTCATTGAATAACTACTTTCTAATGAAATTTATAGCGTAAAACTAAATTTGTATCTCGTATCTCGTGAATCGTATCTCGCAAAGAAAATAGTAGTCAGGAGCCAGAAGTCAGAATCCAGAATTCAGTGTTTAGAATTATTTTAAGTTATGAGAGTATATTTTAGTTGTATTTTTTTCTGACTTCTGAATTCTTAAATAACAATTATGGCTTTTTGTTTTTAGTTTATTGATTTATCCTATACGCTATACGCTGTACGCTCCACGCTATAGCAATACTAACGACTAATTTAACCAGCTAACTTCTTCCTTACCTTTTCTCTTAGCCAATCAAACCAGTTATCTAAACCTTCTCCGGTCTTACAAGAAATTTCAAATATCTTTAAATTGGGGTTAATGCTTAAGGCATCTTTCTTTACTTTATCCATATTAAAATTTGTATAAGCTAATAGATCAATCTTATTTATCAAAACCGCACTTGCTTTGCGAAACATCACCGGATACTTTATGGGCTTATCGTCCCCTTCTGGTATGCTCACCATCACTACTCTATCATCTTCCCCCAAATCAAATCCTGCCGGACAGACTAAATTGCCCACATTTTCAATTACAAAAAGGTCCGTTTCTTTAAAATTATAATTACCTAATACACCATCTACCATATTAGCATCAAGATGGCAGGCTCCGTCGGTGTTTATTTGAGTCACCGGAATATTATATTTCTCTATCCTCTCAGCATCATTAGTGGTTTGAAGATCTCCCTCTATGACCGCAATCTTTAATTCATCTTTTAGTGAATCTATAGTCCTTTCTAAAAGACTGGTCTTTCCAGACCCGGGAGAACTCATTAGATTAATGGTATAAACTTTGTTTTCATTAAATATATCTCTGTTTTTTTGAGCTATGCTATCATTCGCTTTTAAAATATTGGCAAAAACTTTTACTTTAGTCAATTTTCTTCCCCTCCGTGATTATTTTAAATATTTATTAATAATTTTCTAATTATTTTATTGGTCTTTTAATTTATCAATCATCAATAAGTCGAATAGTTAGCTGGTTAATTGGTTACCTGGTTAGCTAGTTAAGAAAATAAAAGATAAAAATCAGAAGTCAGGAGCCAGAATCTAGAATTCAAAATTGTTTTAAGTTATGAGAGTATATTTTGACTGTACGTTTTTCTGACTTTTGACTATTAGTTTCTGAATTCTTAAATAATAATTATGCTTTTTCGCTTTTCGCTTTAAATTTTTAGTTGCATACTGAAAACCTGTATTTCTTTTGTATTTAAACCAATTAACTAATTAACCAGCTAACCAGGTAACCAATGTATACGCTAAACGCTACCCGCTATACGCTATATTTTATATTAACGACTATTTTTAAAGTATTTTTCTGCTAAAAGTACTGCTACAAAATCATCATAATGACCAGGCGGGACTCTTAAAGACAAAGGGATTAGTTTGAAAATACCTCGGGGAGGATGTGCCTTAAAGTATTTTTCTCTCGCCTCTAAAGTGCTAAATTCTTCCTCGATTAAAATTATCTTTAATTGAGGAAAACTGTTTTTCAATCTCTTTTCTATATTTTTGTAATTAGTACCATTTCCTAAAATAATTTTATTTATCTTATAAATATTTAAACTATCTTCAATAGTCCCTGCTATCTTCTCTGTGGAAATAACTTCTCTTTGTAAAATGCTCAAATTAGAATCCACCACTGCGTAGCCACACTTTTTGGTTCCCGGATCAATAGCAATAATTATCTCTTCTTCCGGCATAATTTGTTTTACCCTTCCTTATATCAATATATCAATTAATCTTCTATCCGTTGGGGATGAGCATAAATATTCATTCTTTCCCCTCGGACAAATCCTACCAAAGTTATACCTACTCTTTTAGCTAATTCAATAGCTCGATCTGTGGGAGCTGCCCGAGAAATAACTATTGACAGCTTCCCGATAATAATCTTTTTTAGGATTCCTGAAGTTATGCGGCAAGAGGTCAAAATTATTTTATTTTCAGTGGTAATATCATTTACAAAGGCTTCCCCTAATATTTTATCGATGGTATTATAACGGCTGATATCCTCACTGAATAATATTATAGAACCTTGTTTGTCAACCAAGGCACAACTATGTACTCCTCCGGTCAATTTAAAAAAATTAGCTCTTCCCTGCATTTCGGAAATAAGAGAATAAACCAAGCTGCTGCTAATTTTTAGAGAATTATCGATAGATAGAGGAGCTTCTTTCTGCTCTTCTGATTGCTGATAACTTCCTATCCATAAATTACTATTAATGATATCTTCTGGTGATAAAGAAACACCTTTAATTTTTATATCCATCAGACCTTGTTTTTCGTTTATATCTAAAGATATAATATCCTCTTTCTTTTGTAAAATGCCTAAGGTATAGAGAAAACCCAATCCTAAATATTTATATTTTTCGGGACTGCAATTTAGAGTGACTAACTTTTTTTTATTTAGCAAGATAGTAAAAGTAGTTTCTCTTGCTACTAAATCAGAAATTTCTTCTCTCTTATTTCCTTTAATTCGAGTTAAATTTACTTCTACACCTTTTTTCGTGGCAAACAATTATTCTGCCTCCTTATTTTTTATTAACTCTTCTGCTTTTCTAAAATCATCTCTAAAGTTCAAGTTAAAAAATGAATAAAACTCGGGATCAAATTTTTTTATCTCTTCCTCTTCAATAAATTTTATTCTCAAATGGGGAAATATTTTCCTAACCGATAGGATCCCGGATTGTATATTTTTCTCTATAATCTCTAAACATTTTTTACTATAAATCGCGCATAAAGGTTCGACATAACCTTTGTTGTAACGAGGGATAACAATATCGTTTGAATCAATCTTTTCCCTCATATATTGGAGTAATTCAACTTTCAGAAAAGGCATATCACATCCTACTACCAGATTATATTGAGAGGCAGACGCCTTTAAACCAGAGAATATCCCTCCCAGGGGACCTCTTTGAGGAAAAATATCCTCTGTTACCCGCTTAAAATTAGGATATTTTTTTTCCGGACCCACTATAACAATATTTTCTTCGGTCAAATTATCGAGAGAAGTTAGCTTGAATATAACCCAATCTATTAGCGGTCTTCCCGCTAACTTCATCTGATCTTTGCCTTTATTTAAACCGACTCTGCTGCTCTTTCCCCCTGCTAATATAATTGCAGTTAAAGAAAGATTCTTTATATCTTTATTAATTTTCATAGTGTTATATCATATCATTTTATTGTTAAAAAATATAGC
>JAYEJO010000194.1:0-2848 GCA_034660595.1 Candidatus Caldatribacteriota bacterium | reverse complement strand
ATTTCCTAAGGTAACCGGGATTAAATTATTTGCAATAAATCCTCCCCAGGTGAGATTAGCTAATTTACCGGTAAGACCGGCAGCGGCTACTACATCAACATTACTTTTTAGCAACAATCCCATAGGAACAAAATACATATTTGCCACGCAATGCTCAAACCCGCTGGCAACAAAAGCCATAATAGGGAAATATATTGCAAATATTTTACCTACTACATCTTTAGAGGCTACAGCCAACCATACTGCTAAACACACCAGCCAGTTACACCCAATAGCACGAGCAAAAGCAGCTCCCCAGCTAAGATTTACTTTTCCATTAGCAATGGCTAATGCCTTAACCCCTACACCAAGGTTTCCGGTCTTCCAAAGTCCGCTGGCATACATAATCCATACTAATATTAGAGAACCAGCAAAATTAGCTAAATACACCCAAAACCAATTATTTATTAATTTACCAACTTTAACATCACCATTTAGAACACTTACAAAAATAAGACTGTTCCCGGTAAAAAGTTCTGCTCCGGCAATTACCACTAAAATTAGTCCTACAGAAAATACACTTCCAAAGATAAATTTAGTAAAACCTACTCCCAGATATTTACTCATATCGAAGCTAACCATAGTCGCTAATTCTGAACCGAAACCGATAAATGCCCCAGCCAGAATACCAAGAATAATCATTTGCATAACTGATAAGCTGGTTTTTGCTTTACCTACTCCAATTATAGCTTTGGCTACTCCTCCGGGTGCTAAAAAATTTGGTGTTACATTCTTTACTTCTTGAATTTCTTTTGATTCCATTTTTTATTTCGCTCCTTTTTTAATTCTATTTTTTTATTTTAAGATGTTTTCTCTACTTTAACAGCACATACTTTATATTCAGGAATCTTAGATACCGGGTCAAGGGCAGCATTAGTAAGTAAATTGGCAGCTGCTTCGTGGAAGTGAAAACTCATAAACACTACTCCTTTTCCTGATTTTTCAGTAACCTGTGTTTTAGCTTTAATCTTTCCTCGACGTGAAGCTACTTCTACAAATTCCCCATCTTTAACTTTTAGCTCTTCTGCATCCTGAGGATTAATTTCTATCAATGCTTCTGGATAAATTTCGTCTAAGCCTTTAGACCTCCGGGTTATAGTCCCGGTATGGAAATGATATAATACTCTTCCGGTAGTAAAGATAAAGGGATACTCCTCATCCGGTAGTTCAGCCGCCTCTTTAAATTCTACCGCAGAGAATTTTCCTTTTCCTCGAGTAAATTTATCTTTATGTAAATATTTAGTTCCCGGATGATTGGCATCAAGGCAAGGCCATTGTAATCCACCGTTATCTAATCGATTGTAATACATTCCACCATAAATAGGGGTAAGAGAGGCAATCTCTTCCATTATCTCTCCCGGGTCATTATAACTCATGTCATAACCCATCTTTTGAGCTAATTCATAGATAATCTGCCACTCTGGTTTAGATTCGCCTACCGGTTCAACAGCCTTTCTAATTCTCTGAACCCTCCTTTCAGTATTAGTTATAGTTCCGTCTTTTTCAGCTACGGTTACTCCTGGTAAAATTACATCTGCCAATTCAGCAGTTTCAGTCATAAAGACATCGGATACTACTAAAAATTCTACTCTCTTTAATGCTTCTCGGGCATGATTTAAATCAGGATCAGACATTGCCGGATTTTCTGCCATAACAAATATGCCTTTAATCTTTCCATCGTAAGCAGCATTTAAAATCTCTACTACGGTTAATCCGACTTTATCGGATAGTTCTACTCCCCAGGCTTTAGAAAATTTCTCCTTAACTTGTGGGTCAACAACTTTTTGATATCCAGAATAAACATTAGGTAATGCTCCTAAATCACAGGCTCCCTGTACATTACTCTGTCCGCGTAGAGGATTAACTCCGGTACTTTCTTTGCCTACATTACCTGTAATCATGGAAATATTAGCAGTAGATAAAACATTATCTGTTCCGGTAGTATGCTGAGTAATCCCCATCGAGTAAATTAGGGACACAGTGGGAGCAGTAGCATAAATTCGGGCTGCTTTTCTAATATCTTCGGCTGGTACACCGGTTATTTTTTCTACCACTTCAGGAGTGTACTTAAGAACAGTCTTTTTTAATTCTTCGTAGCCTTCCGTTCTTTGAGCAATAAACTCTTTATCTTCCAATCCTTCATTTATAATCACATTCATTAACCCGTTAAATAGAGCTACATCAGTACCGGGACGTTGCCTTAACCATAAAGTCGCATATTTAACTAATTCTATCTCTCGGGGATCAGCCACAACCAATTTTGCTCCATTTTTGGTAACCGCTTTTTTAATTTCCAGGGCGATTATAGGATGATTCTCAGTAGTATTTGAGCCGGTTAAATAAATTGCTGAAGCATCAGCAAGCTCTTTTATAGAATTAGTCATTGCCCCACTCCCAAAGGCTTGAGCCAAACCAGCCACAGTTGCTGAATGACACAAACGAGCACAGTGGTCTACATTGTTAGTTCCTAAAACTGCCCGGCTAAACTTCATTAAAAGATAATTCTCTTCATTAGTACACTTAGCAGAAGACAAAACAGCCAGGCTATCACTACCACTTTCTTTCTTAATTTGAGTGAACTTATCACTTATTAATTGGTAGGCTTCTTTCCAGCTGGCTTTCTCAAATTTACCATCTTTCTTAATTAAAGGAGTAGTCAAACGATCGTCTCTATGTATGTAGTCATAACCGAAACGCCCTTTAACACAGAGATTAATTCCGTTTACTACACTATCAGGATTAGATGTAACTTTTACTACTTTTCCATCTTTTACATTAAAATCAAAATTACATCCACACCCACAATAAT
>JAYEJO010000193.1:14739-23259 GCA_034660595.1 Candidatus Caldatribacteriota bacterium | reverse complement strand
GAGGAGCGTAGCAAGCCTGTCCCCGCGAAAGCGGAGACGGCAATCTCGGCTAAAGAAAGTGAAGTGAAATGCTTGATTAGATAAATGGCTCGCTACCAAGAGCGATATTCCGATAGGATTGTTAAAGAGAGTCTTTCATATCCAAATGCTGAATAATATATTCCCGAATCAAAGTTATTATAAAAAGAAAGCCAGACTTAGAATGTAATTGCGTTGGAAAAATTCCGTAATAATCAAAACTAAGTCTGGCTTTTTAATTAAGTTAAAATTCAAGCTTCACTTTTATTCATTTTGAAAAGACTGAAACATATACTAAAATCTTCTTTTAAAATGAAAAATAGAACCGTCCCCTTTTTCTTTATCCCCTTTTTCTTTATTAGGAAAAATGAGGAAGATAAGGGAGTAATCACCCCCACCTTAATCCTCCCCCCTCAAGGGGGAGGAGAGAGATTCGATTTTTAGTTTTTTTCTGTTGACCCAGGTGAAGCCCTGGTCTGCGGTGATAACTGCTACGTCTACCGGTCCGCCTACACCGGGCATATCTCCAGGGTTAGCTATAATGCCATCGGAGAAACGCTGCATCGCTGATGTAGTCTGGATCATCAAAGTACAAAAATCTATGGCATCCTGCAGGGTCATTGTCCCCCACTGGATAGCATATTGTAAGCCCCCCAGCTGTTTTCTTATTTCCTCTTGTCCCAGCTCTTTCGTTGCTTCATTAACAAACTTTAGATTACTGATTCTTCCATCAAATCCTAAAACAATCCGGGAAACCACATCGTTTTGACCGATCCAGCTTGCTCCGTATTCTTTGTTTTTTTCTCTGCTATCCCGTTTTTTCTGAACCTCACCGGGAATAATACAAGTATAGACTTCGTGGGAACCATCTTTATTAAAACCGGCTACCAGAAGAGTTATCCTATCGATTCCCCCGATTCCATTTTTTAAATTGCCCTGCAGGTCTTTAAATTGGAATTTAACCATATAATTTTCTTGCTTAACTTCTACAACTTCGAAACCCTGCCGCCTGAGGTCATTATTAATCTTTTCTACTGCATCATCTAACCTCTTTTGCCATTCATATTTTATATCAAAAAGACTGTGCAATCTGTCGGCAGCATCTCTTACGTTCAATCTTTCTACCTCGTTCTCTCTTTTAAACTGCTCGATAAATTTACTGACACTTTTCATTACTCCCTCTTCCGGTAAAAAAGCCAGTCCGGTTACAATTATCCCAATCCTTTTATTCAACTGAAAAAGTTTGGAAGCATTATCGCTTCCGATACGAGCCATCCCTTTTCGGTTGCGATAGGATTGCCGGCTGTCAGCAGCCAAAACAATTCCTTCCGGGGTGGTGGTGTTTATTCCTAATGACATATCATCATCTCCATTTCAAAATATTTTTTACTCTTCCTTTTTTTCTTCCTCGATAATTTTAATAAGCTTTAATAATATTTCTATTCGCGGTTCAGCATTCATATGTATAAAAACCTCTAAGGCCTCCTGATAATATTTTAGTGCTTCTTCAGATTTGCCTAAAGTAATATAAATCAGACCGATGTTTCCCAGATTAGTCGCTGCACCTTCTTTATAGCCTATTTTTTTATTTATCTTTAGTGCTTTCTCATAATAATTTAGAGCTTGAGTAGTTTCCTTTAAATTACTGTGTGCTAGACCAATATTATTAAAGACATTAGCTATTCCTTCTTCGTATTTATTCTCTTTATTAATCTCTAATGCTTCCTGAAAAAGTTTTAAGGCTTCTTTGGGTTTCCCCGAATCAGTATATATTATCCCGATATTGGTCAGGCTATTAGCTACAGCTTGTTCATCTTTGAATTTCTTGCTAATCTCTAACGCCTCTTCTTGACACTTCAATGCTTCATCATATTTACCTAATTCATTGTATAAGGTACCTATGTTGTTAAGATTATGGGCAGTACCTTGTTCATATCCGAGCTTTCTGTTAATCTCTAAGGCTTGCTGATAATATTCTAATGCTTCATCCGGTTTACCCAAGTTATGGTAGATGTTTCCGATGTTGCCCAGGGCAGTTGATTTGGAGGGCAATTTGGCCATTTTATTTTCTGCTCTTTTTAAAATATTTAATGATTCTTTAAAATATTTTTCCGCCTGATTTAGTTTAGATAAGAAATAGTAACAGTTGCCGATAAGAATATTAAAACCAATTTTATCTTCTTCGGGGATACTTAAGTCATTAAGGCATTTTTCATATACTTTAATCGCTTTTTCAAATTTATATTCTTTCTCATGCTTTTGTCCTGAGCGGAAAGATTTTTCTAATAAAGGATTTCTTTCCAGAACTTCGGTTACGGTTCCCGGTAGGTTTCTGTCGAATAATTCCTGCCTTTCGTATAAGCGATTATAAAGTTTTTCTCTGTTAGATTTTTCTTCATTATTTTTTTTGCCTTTTATTATTAAATATAAGTCAAATATGAGTATTAGGGCACAGACAATCCATAGCCCTATTTTCATTTCTGTGGAAATATTTTTTAAGGCGAATATGCAGACAGCAAATATTAATGGGCCTGCTATTGAAATAATATTTATTAATGCATCCATATTTTTTTATCTCCTTTTTTTGGAGAAATTTTATTAGGGTGAATTTTTGTTGTTATATCTTATATTCGATAAAAGTTTGGGAAATCCTTTTTTTGTGGAAGAAAATATTTTTTTATTTTAAAATAGACGGGCTAAACGCCTGTTATATGTTGTGATAGGGATTGCCGCGCTCCCTACGGTCGCTCACAATGACAGAAAGGATAAGACGGGCTTGATGAATCAAGCCCCTACATTAGAAAGAAATGAAAGATAAAAGTAAGAAGTAAATTATTAGATATGTCATTAATGTTAATGTTATGGTAGAATTATGATTAAATGATTTCGGAGAAATAAAAAAAGAAGGGATAAAAATAGATTTGAAAAGACTGACCAAGGGATATCTGATGGTTGCTGCAGGCGCTACTCTGTGGGGAACAGTGGGCATACAGGTACAAACTCTTTTTAATTACAATTTATCTCTCCAATCTATTGTATTTTGGCGACTATTTTTTGCTTTTATAATCTTATTCTCCTTTGTTTTTTTTACTAACAAAAAGTGGTTAATAATTGATAAAAAAGGTCTCATTTATCTCGCATTAATGGGGCTTTTCAGTCAAATGCTTTTTAACTTATTCTATTTCAGCTGCATTCAAAAAACTACTATTGCCACTGCTGTTACCCTGTTATACTCCGCGCCAATATTTATTGCTGTTATGGCCAGAATTTTTTATAAGGAATTATTTACTCCGGTTAAAACCGTAGCTTTATTCCTTTGCATGGGAGGCTGTTTCTTTGCCGCAACCGGGGGCTCAGTAGCTGTGCTTAAATTAAACTTAATCGGAGTTTTGATGGGTCTGGGGGCAGGGTTTACTTTTTCTTTAGTAACTATTATCAGCAAAGCTATCATCCACAAATATCATCAGTTTACAATTATCGTCTACGCACTTGGGTTCGGGTTACTTTTTTATCTTCCTTTTTCTCATCCTCTAATAATTTTTCAAAAGAATTTACCTTTAGAGATATGGTTGTTAATGGCCTCTTTCGGTGTAATTTCTACCGCTGTAGCTTATGGACTTTATATCACCGGAATATCTTATGGTATTGAGGTATCCCGAGCGGGAATTATCAGCACTATGGAATTAGTAGTTGCAGTTATTCTTTCTTATTTGATATTTAAGGAAGCCCTTTGGGGATGGAAATTGGCAGGAATTTTGATGGTTGTATTTTCGGTGGTAATTGTCCAGGTGGATAAGATTTTACCTTCCCGTTCCCCCTCACCCTAAATCCGCCATTTTGTCTAAGGCATCACCGGTTAAGCGATACACCACCCATTCATCCATAGGCTTTGCACCCATGTGGTCATAAAATTCTCGAGCGGGATTCCATTTTAAAACAGACCATTCCATTCTAACACATTTATTTTCTTTGGCAATATAGGCACAATATTTAAATAAGGCAGTGCCGATTCCTTGTCCCCGATATTCCTCGGAAACAAATACATCTTCTATATAAAGACCGGGTCGCCCCACAAAAGTAGAAAAATTATAAAAGTATAGAGCATAACCTACGGGCTTTCCCTCAATTTCTGCTATAAGAACTTTAGCATATGATTTATCTCCAAAGAGGGTTTCTCGGAGAATATCTTCAGTGGTAACCACCTCTTTAGACATTTTTTCATATACTGAAAGTTCCTTTATGAATTTAAGAATTAAGGGGACATCATCGATTGAAGCCTTTCGGATATTCAGATTGACCTCTTCGTCTCCGGATTTTTTCATAATTATTTCTCTGCATTTCCCTTTAAACCGATTTCTTCTGCCACTTCCTGCATACCGGCTATGGTATCAGCAAGAAGGTCAGTAAGTTCCATGCCTAACATCCGGGCGCCCTTCTCGATGATAGACCTATCTACTCCGGCTGCAAATCTTTTATCTTTCCATTTCTTCTTCACCGATTTTACTTTTACGTCCATAACACTTTTGGAAGGTCGAACCAAAGCAGTGGTTACTACCAGACCGGTAAGCTCATCTATAGCGTAAAGAACCTTTTCCAATTCTGTTTGTGGCTCAACTTCTGAACAGAGCCCCCAACCATGACTAACTACCGCTCGAATATATTCCTCAGGCCAGCCCTTTTCTTTTAGTATCTCCTCGCTTTTTTTACAATGTTCTTCGGGAAACTGCTCATAATCAAGGTCATGAACCAGGCCGATGACACCCCATTTTTCTTCATCTTCTCCCCGCTTGCGGGCAAAGTAACGCATAACTCCCTCTACGGCCAAGGCATGTTTTATCAGACTGTCACTCTTGTTATATTCGGTGAGCAGCTGGTAAGCTTCTTCTCTGGTTGGGACTTCTGAACTCATCTTATTTCCTCCTAAGTGCTTTATTTTTCTTCTCTTGTTTTAAATTGCGATAAAGGAAGATTTTAAAACTTTCTATTTTTCATAAATTATCGATTCAAATATCTTCTCCCGCAATTCTAAACCTTTAATGACGGCCTTCAGGTCTTTGAATTCATCTTCTAATTTTCCAATTTCGTGTTTATATTTTTCAATTTTTTCCAAATTGTCTTTTTTGTCTCCTGCCCCTAAAACCACATCAACTAACAGTGTTTCTCTTTTATCTCTCAAGGTTTTTGCTTCCTGCCGGTTTATATTTATCTTTTCCTTGGCCTCGCTCAGTTTTTTCTTAATTAAATTGAGTTCTTTTTTATAGAATTCTTCTTCTTTCATTATTTGCAGCCTCCCTTCATTTTAAATTTTTAAAAATTCCGGATGGGATTAATATATATTTTATTGTTTTTTTATTGTCTATTATATCTTATCTAGCTTAATTATAATATATTCTATAAAATATTCAAATAATTTCGAAAGAAAGGTTTTTTCCCACTCTTAAAAATCTATTTAAAACTAATATCGATAGGCCGACTATAAAAAACAGGGTTGCAATACTAAACCTATCGGCAATATAGCCGAATAAAGGAGCTAACACTATCATAAAGAGTGAAGAGAGTTGGCTATCAATCGATAACACAGTTGCCCGTTCATTTTTTTTCATATAATCACCGAAAACATCGACCGCCAAGGGGCGCCTGCCGTCTTTCAAAAGATAAAGGGAAAAATAAAGGAGTATAACTGCTAACATAATTTTAGTTTTGATAGCAAAAAACATAATGAAAAATACTATGCCCAAAATATCAAAACTGATATCCATTAGTTTATCAGAATTAAATTTTAGGTTTAAACGGTAAACATTTCGGGAAACCCATGAACTAAAGATATACATCACTCCATAAATAAGTCCTAAGATAATTTTTAACTGAGTGCCTGCTTCCATCGAGGCTATAATATAAATTCCTGAAACTAAAATAATATCTTTTAAGATAGGCTGAATATAATCTTTTAAAACTTTAAAAATGGCATCAAAGAGTGAGGAACTTATCACTACTTTTCTGAGAGATTTATTGGCAAAAACATTCTTTAGCTGCTCAATAGAATAAGTAAAAAATTTTTTGACGCTGATAGTGGATTCTACCGGTTCATTTAAGGTTTCAGGATAAGACCAGATTAGGAGAAAATCAAGAATGTAAGGGATGATGCTGAACAGAAAAATCGATTGCATCCTAGGTAATTTAATAATCAAAAAGATTGCAGCAAAGGCAGATAAGGATGACCCGATTAAGGAAAAGGAACGGGTACGTCCGTAGACAAAAGTCTTATGTTCAAACCAGCCCTTCTGTTCCAAATAGGAGTAAATCATGGCCTTATGCGTGCCTGACCTAAAGGCCTCTCCCAGGCCAAAGAAGACCATAGCTACAGCTATAATTGCATAACTTCCTCCCAGGAAAAAGAAAAAGAAAGAAATAATATAAAAGACAAAACAGATCATCAACTCGTTCTTTTTTCCGTACTGGTCGGCAAATATCCCGGAGGGCACCTCAAATAGATAAATAATTATCCCTCTAATAGAAAATAAAGTTCCTATCTGGAATAGGTTAAGGTGCACCACCTGTATGAGATAAATATATAAGTAGGGTTCAAAAAAACGAAGATTTTTTAAAAACCCATACAGGCAAAACTTTTTTATCTGTCTATTTTTTTTAATTAATTCATGTATGTTTTCCATAATTTATTATCAGAAAAAAGAACAGGGGACGGTTCTCTGTTCTTTTTCTTTTTGTTTTATTCGTATCGGAGGGCGTCGACGGGGTCCATTTTGGCAGCTTTCATAGCGGGGTAGAGACCGAAGAAAAGACCGATGATTAATGCAAATCCAAAAGCCAGTAAAACAGAGATAGGAGAAACTACAAGGGGCCACTTTCCGGCTTGAGCAATAGCATAAGCACCTAACCAACCGAAAGCAATACCAATCAGCCCTCCCATTCCGCTTAAACTCAAAGCTTCGATAAGAAATTGGCTCATAATATTCTTATTTTTTGCTCCCAGGGCTTTGCGAATTCCTATCTCTCTTGTCCTCTCGGTTACCGATACCAGCATGATGTTCATGATTCCAATCCCCCCTACCAACAGGGATATAGCAGCAATTCCTCCTAACATTAAACTTAGAGAGGCAGTGACTGAACTAATAGTATCTAAAATTTGGTCTTGACTTAGCAAGTTAAACTTTTCTTTATTTTCATCTTCCAGATATTTAATTAAAAAATATTCTATTTCTCCCACGGCAGCCGAGGCTTCCTTGCTAGAGTTTGCCTGAGCCATATAATAAGAAACAAATCGGGAATTAGAAATTTTTTTCATAAAAGTGGTAATAGGTATATAAGCCTGTTCGTTAAGATTGCCGGTTAATCCGGACCCCTTTTCTTCCATCACCCCGATTACCGTAAAAAGATAATCTCTTTTCTGATAGGATAACTTAATTTTCTCTCCTAAGGGATTATTATTGCCGAAAAGCTCTTCAGCCAATTCCGAACCTAATACTATAATATTTCGGCTGGTAGCAAGGTCGCCTTCATTTATAAATTGCCCCAGAGCCAGGTTATAATTATTTATCTCCCGATAATCAGCATTTGTTCCGATAATGGTAGTTTGAATATTAAAATTCCCTTTTATCAATAAACCTGAACCCTGGGAAATTGGTACCACTCTCTTTACCGAAGGACTTACTTTCTCGATATAATCAGCTAATTCTATAGTAAATACATCAGCTGAACTTGTACTAATTTTGCCTCCCCATCCTTTGCTGGTCCCGGGTAAAATATTTATAACATTAGAGCCTAAATCTGAAATTTGAGCAGTGATTTGCTCTCGAGCTCCGGAACCAATGGAAACAATAGCAATTACCGCTCCAACCCCGATAATTATTCCCAGCATAGAAAGAAAGGTACGCAGTTTATTTGCTCTTAAACTCTCAATCGCTAATTTTATAATTTCAAAAATCATGTCTTTACTTCATCCTTTTCTATTAAACCATCACGTAAATGAATAATCCTTCGGGCATGTCTGGCAATATCTGCTTCATGAGTTACCATAATAACAGTATTTCCTTGTTGATGTAATTTATAAAAGATTTTCATAATCTCTTCTCCGGTTTTAGTATCCAGATTTCCGGTTGGCTCATCAGCTAAAATAATTAGAGGATTATTAACTAATGCCCGAGCAATAGCAGCTCTCTGTTTTTCTCCACCTGATATCTCATTAGGTTTATGTTTTACCCTGTCACCTAAGCCCACGCTCTCTAATGCTTTTTGAGCTAATTCCCTCCTTATCTTGGTCTTTACCCCTGCATAGATGAGAGGGATTTCCACATTATGTAAAATACTGGTTCGTGACAGGAGGTTAAATTGCTGAAAAACAAAACCAATTCTTTTATTGCGAATCTCGGCCAGTTTATCATCATTCAGTTTGCTCACATCTTTTCCTCCGATTATAAAATTACCCTCTGTAGGTTGATCAAGACAACCGATAATATGCATCAAAGTAGATTTGCCCGAACCGGA
>JAYEJO010000193.1:10327-14639 GCA_034660595.1 Candidatus Caldatribacteriota bacterium | reverse complement strand
TTATTTTTGTGGCCTCATAAATCCACCCATCCCAGGGGCACCTTGCGTACTATTATTTTTAGAGCCTGCTTTTGCAAATTCATAAACATTTATCACTATCTCTTCGCCCTCAACTAATCCCTCTTCGATTGCAGTATAAACTCCATCGCTAAATCCCGCCTTTACCGGGGTAAACACCGGCTTATTATCCACCACTTTAACTACCATCTGCTGGCCTTTTCGGTCAAGGAGTGCGCTAATAGGAACTAATAATTCGCCTTCCGCTCTACCAATAATAATTTCCACTAAAGCGGAAAAACCGGGTTTAAACTGCTTATCCGCCTTATCTAATTGCACTGTAACCGGGAGAGTAACTACTCCGTTTACATTTTGAGTGTAATTATGAATCTCTCTTACTCTTCCAGAAAATTCTCTTCCCGGAAAGGCATCCAGGATAATTATTACCTCCTGCCCTACTTCTATCTCCAAACTATCAATCTCATTAACTGCAACTTCTATTTCATAGCTGCTGTCATCAATTATATAAGCTACTTCTCTTCCTGAATTAATGTAATCACCAGGTTTAACGGAAATATCAGTAATCAAACCGGAAAAGGGGGCTTTAAGAGTGGTATTTTCTAAATTTTTCTTAGCGATTTGAAAATTTAGCTCTTGTTCATTTATTTCGCTTTCTGAACCACTCATCTTAATTAATTCATAGGTATTTTTTGCTCTTAAATAATTTAATTCTTGCTGACTTTTCTCTAATCGCACCAATACTTCTCCCACTGTAACTCTCTTGCCCTCGCTGATTAAAACTTCTTCAATTTCTCCGTTTAGACTAAAAGTGAGAGCTTTTTCATCAGCCGGCTGCAGGTAACCACTGGTAGAAACCGTTTTTTTAAGATCCCCCCGCTCTACAGATGTAATCATCTGAGGGGTAATCTTGATATTTTGTTCAGTTAATTCCTCTTCACTTGTTTTATTTAGAAACTTACTCCCGACAAAAAGAGCAATAATTACTACAATAATAATTACTCCGATAATTAACCATTTCTTTTTCATCTTTTTTTCACTCCTTAACTTTAACCACTATTTTCTGAATCCTAAAAAATAAGCCATGCGTAATTTATTTATTAAAATCTCATCTTTAGCAGATTTAAGATTTATTTCTGATTCCTGCCAACCAAGCATCCTGTGCTGAAATTCACTATCACTAATTAAGCCCTGCTGAAGTTGTATTTGATAAGATTCCTCTTCTAATTTAGCTTTTTCCCAGGACATCAATTTTTCTTCTAAATTCAACTTATTTATCTCTTGCCGGCTGATTAGATCATCTAATTCTAATTTCAACTCAGAGACTATCTGCAAATAATCATCTTTTAAATTTTCTAATTTCGCTTTATATCCTTCATCTTCTATTTTTTGTTTCCCTCCGTCTGAGATATCGTAACTTAATTCAATTCCTACTCCCCAACTATTATCCTTACTGCTATAAGCGCCAAACAAATCAACCTGTGCTTTATTTTTAGCCATATTCCATTCTGCTTCCTTTTGAGAGTTATCCTGATCCAGGAGAATATTTCTAATTTTATAATGGCTACCTACTACTAACTCCATGAGCTCTTCTTCTTTAAAATTAAATTCCGAAGAATCAACCCATTTTACAATCTCTTTCAAAAAAGGCGAATCTTCCACTAAAGGCACTTCGGTTTCTTCCGGTAAACCTAAATTCAAATACCATCTGTTCTTTTGTTGAAGAAAAGTGTTTTGGGCTTGTAAAAAATTTATTTCTGCTTTTTTTAAAGCAATCTTTGCTTCTATTTCCTGTCTTTCTCCTGCTTCTCCAATCTTAATTTTTTTTAATATCTTGTTTAAATCATCTTGTGCATACTGAAAATTGGTTTCAGCTAAAGATAATTTTTCCTGCAGACGCAAAAGATGAAGATAAGATTCTAAAAATTCTATTTTTTTATACTCTTGCTGCCAGGTCAGATTTTCCCTGGCTTTAAGCAAGTTATTAGAAGCTAAATATTTTTCCTGTTCTGATTTGATAGGAAGTACGGGATAAAGGCTTTTGGCCGCACTGAAAGTGCTTTCAGGACCTTCTGAAAGCTTTTCCAGATCGAACAAGTCTTCCTCTTTTATGGACATTTCCGATTGAAGGGTTATCCCGTTAGGAAATAATTTTGTGGTTTTTAAAGTGATTTTAGGACTACTACTGCTGCTTCCGGAGCTGGTATTTTCCCCATCAATACCATCTAAGCTATCATCAATTTGCCCGTCGGAGCCGCCGGCAATAATCGGGTTAGCGCTAATCTTGGTTTTAAAGCCGTATTCTGTTTCAATTAAATCTAAACCTCTCTCTATATTTTCAATATTAGTTTTTAGCTCTTTAATGGATGAATTATTCTCTATTCCCCAATTAAGAGCTTCTTCCAAAGAGATATCTTCAGCATGAACATTGACATTTATTCCGACAAAGAAAAAACTTATGGCTATTATTAAAATAAAAAACAAATTATTTTTTCTGGTTTGGTTCATTTAATCTCTCCCTCTTGGATCTTCTGCCCTATTAATTTTTGCATGGTTAATTTATTCATATAGTAATTGAGGATGGCTGAATTTAAATTATACTCTGCCTGTAATAAACTTATTTCTGCTGACAGAAGGTCATTTTTGGTTTTAAGACCCGCTTTTACCTGATCGATTATAATGCTATTATTTTCTTGAGCCTGATTCAGGTTTTGTTGGCTTAAATCTAAATTATTGATAGTCTGCTTGTAAGTATATAACTGTTTTCTAATTGAATTAGCTAATTCTTTTTGAGTTTTACTAAAATTTAAATTAGCTAATTCTATATTATTCCTAAGTTTTCGCAAATCCAATTCCGGACTTGCAGCTACTTCAGCTCTTTCTAAATCAACTTTAGCCAATTCTATCTGCCTTTTCCGTAATTCCAAAATAAAACTATTTTCAATAGCCTGTTTTAGGGCTTCTTCTTCATCTATCTGCCAAACTTTAGGGTAGACTACCTCGACTAAATTAAACTCTTCTTCCTCTTGATTATTTAATCCTAACTCTAATTTAAATTCTCCAAAAGATTGATGGTAGTCATCATTGGCTTTCTCTAAATTAAAGACAGCGTTATGGTATTTGTTTTCCTGCCGAAGAAGATCTAAACTTCCCTTGTGCCCGGCTTTAACCTGAGCTTTAACTTCCTCCAGTAAATTTTTCTCTAATTCTGCTTCTTTGCTCTTAGCGGTAATATTTTTTTTAGCTTGATTTAATTGAAGATATTTTTGGACTACATCAATAATTACCTGATTTCCGGTCTGGGTATAATTATCCTTTGCCTGAAGCAGTCCTAAATCTCCCTGTAATTCTATATAGCGCGATTCGGTGAGCAGGTTATTGGCTTTAGTTTTTTGATAATCTATTCGAGCATTTTCCAAATCTAAATTAGCTATCTTTAAATTTAAATTATTTTCCAAGGCCAAATTAACTGCCTGGCTAAGATTCATCTCTTTCGGTTCTGTGGCAAACAATCCACCGGAAAAAATAAAAAATATGACCAGAAATAATATTGTACCTTTTACTATATTTTTAAACATATACAACGCACCTTCCTGTTTTATATTTTTATGTTCTCATTTTACCACAATCTCTTCCTATCTTCCTACTTTTTATTCGTATCGCGTATCGAGTTAAGAAAGAGAAAAAAAGAAAAACCCTCATCTTCCCCAAACATTCACAATTATTACACCAGCCAGAGCAAGAGCCCCTCCCACTAATGATAAAAAGAAAGGCATTTCTCCTAACCATATCCAGGCAATTAATATGGCTAATACCGGAGACAAATAAAGATAGCTTGCTGCCAAAGAGGCTGGAATTCGGGAAAGGACATAGGCCCAGGTAATATAAGCCAGGGCGGCCGGGAAAATACCCATATAAATAATGGCCAATGTTGCCTCAATTGGTGCATTTTTTATATTCTGAAATAAACCTCGTGAAAAAAATATTTGGAAAAAAGTACCGCACCAGATTGTATAAGTAACAAATTTTAAAGGAGAATACTTCTTTAAATAAGGTTTTTGTAAAACAAAATAAAAACTCGTACTGATGGCAGCTACCAAAATCAAAAAAGCCGCCGGTTCAAATCTGACTCCTTCACCCTCTCCTCTGGCAACCAAGCTTACTCCAAAAAAACTGATTAAAATCCCTATCCAGCCCCAAATCTTAATCTTTTCTTTTAAAATAAACATAGCCAGAATAGCAGTAAAGATGGGAGCAGAGGCGATTAAAAGACTGGCAGAACCGGCAGTTACTTTTA
>JAYEJO010000193.1:0-10227 GCA_034660595.1 Candidatus Caldatribacteriota bacterium | reverse complement strand
AAACTGATTAAAATCCCTATCCAGCCCCAAATCTTAATCTTTTCTTTTAAAATAAACATAGCCAGAATAGCAGTAAAGATGGGAGCAGAGGCGATTAAAAGACTGGCAGAACCGGCAGTTACTTTTAATTCTCCGTAAGTGAGGGCAAGATGATAGACGGTTATCCCGATAAAGCCAAGAAAAAATATTGCAGGCAGGTCTTTTCTTTCCGGTAAAGGCATGCGGGTAATTATTGCATAAACTAATAAAACTATTGAAGCTGTCAAAAAACGAAGAAGGACTAAATTTCCCGGACTGTAAGCCTTTAATCCTACCCTTATACCGGCAAAGGCAGAAGCCCAAAAAATTAAGGTGAATGTTATTGCCATTAAAATACGAAAATCAATAGATACCTTTTCTTGCCCGCTGCTTTTGTTCATATTTTATTTCCTTTATGAAAAATATTTGATTACTATTATTATTTTCAATTCGTTATCTTTATAAAAAAATATGCCATTGGGTTAACACATTTAAAGGTTAAATAGTAAATAAAAGTATATCACACTTCTATTAATATGGTGATTTAAATAAAATTTTTATTGAAGTTTACTTTTCTTTTCTGCCACAATCCTCTTCTGTCTTCCTTTTTTCTTTAAATTCTTCTCTATATAAATTGCTTTTCCGGTAAAAGGGTCTCTTTCAGTATAATACATCAGAGTAGAATAGGTAGAAGGGGTGGGGGTAAATATCTGGACTTGTTCGGGGTTGAGCTTTAGCTCTTTAGAAGTATATTCTTTTAATCTATACATATCTCCTTCCCTGCATCCCGGATGAGCGGCGATTAAATAATAGGTCAAAAATTGTTTCTTCTTCTGTTCTTTATTTATCTGTAAAAATTTATCTCTAAATCTTTTTAGGTATTCCTGGTCAGGTTTGCCCATCTTTTCTAAAACATTATTTTCCGTATGTTCAGGGGCAATTTTCAGCTGGCCGGAAATGTGATGTTTAACTAATTCGCGTAAATATTTTTCTCCATATTTTTGGTCACCCAATAACATATCATAGCGTATCCCTGAGGCAACAAAGACCTTTTTTACTCCCTCAATCCGCCTTATCTTATTTAAAATTTCCACCTGCTTTTTATGATTTATCTTTAGACTCGGACAAAACTGCGGGTACAGGCATCTTTTATCGGGACAGCTTCCTGACTTTAATTTTTTACGGCATTCTATTCCGTACATATTGGCCGTAGGCCCGCCTAGGTCTAATATGTACCCTTTAAAATCCCTCAATTTGGTCAATAGTTTTGCTTCTCTTAAAATTGATTTTTCGCTCCTCCCCTGGATAACCTTACCCTGATGGACGGTTATAGAACAAAAATTGCACTCCCCGTAACATCCGCGGTGAGTAGTAATGGAAAATTTTATGGTCTTTAGGGCTTCTACTTCTCCTTCTTTTTTATAATAGGGGTGGACTTCCCTTTCATAGGGCAAATCATGAACCTTATCCAGTTCCTTTTGAGTAAGAGGATAAGCCGATGGATTTTGAATTAAATATCTGCTATCCTGCTGCTGACATAATCCTTTGGCAGTTAGAGGGTCATTGTTTACATAAAAAGTATGGAACATAGAGGTAAATTTTTTCTTATCTCCTTTAACCTCCTGATAAGAGGGAAGCACTGCATATTCTTCTTTGGGGTGAGGAGAAATATAGCATATCCCTCTGATATCCTTCCAGTCCTTGCCGGTCTGTAAATTACGGGCTAACTTTAAAACAGATTTTTCCCCCATACCGTAAATTAAAATATCGGCCTTGGCATCAAAAAGTATCGCTCTTCTTATCTTGTCATCCCAATAATCATAATGGGCTATTCAGCGCAGGCTCGCTTCTATCCCTCCCAGAACGATCGGTCTAATACTTTTAAAATATTTTCTTATCAGATTAGAATAGACTATAGTTGCCCGGTCAGGCCTCCTGGTATTCTTACCGCCGGGAGTGAAATCATCCTTTCTCCTTCTCTTTTTAAGAACAGTATAATTAGCCACCATCGAATCTACCGACCCGCCGGTGACCCCCAGAATAGAGCGGGCTCTCCCAGTCTGCTAATATCTATCTCGCTCTCCGTATCTGGTTGAGCGATAATCCCCACCTTATATCCTGCTGCCTGAAGCACCCTTCCTATAACTGCTGCTCCGATGTAAGGACTGTCTATATAAGTATCCCCGGTTACAATAATTACATCCCGTCTATCCCAGGATAATTTTTTCATCTCTTCTCCGGTAGTGGGTAAAAACACCTGCTATCTCCTTTGCTTACTCATCGAATTCCCATAACCTCTATATTCTGCATCTACTTCTTATTATCTCAACCTCAATAAATATCCGTTATTCTTTAGCCAATCTTTATGTTCTTTATATTCCGGGTCTAAGGTTCCCACTTTGTTCCAAAATGCTTTTGAATGATTTTTCTCTTCGAACGTATTATCTTTTCAATTTTTATAATTTTACCCTCTATAATCTATAATAAATGTGTCAAGAGACAAGGCACAAAACTTTCTCTTGATACATTTATTTTCTAAGTTTGTTTTTACATTTATTTTATCTTCCCGATTTTAATATAATAATCTATCAGTCTATTAATTAAGTTTTTACCCTTTGGAGTAACCCGAAATTTTTTAATCCAACCAATCCCTATCCCCGGGATTATTTTTTCCTTCTGGGTATCGATTACTCCCAACCATTTTAAATATAACAATATAACTCTATCTATCATCGTGGTTAAGTGACCCACCACTTTCTCGGGAGATTCCATATTTTCTATCGTTGAGCCATAAAGTTGGTTTACAAGTTCTTCTGTTTCAATATTTTTATTTACTTCATACTTATGAAAACGATAAAGAATATCAATAAATGTTTCTTGATATTCTTTTGCATATATTGCTGTAAAATCTCTTATCTGAAGTTTTGTCCAATTCACTTTTTCTACCCAGGTAAAGAATAATTCAAATAGTTTTTCTCCGTAAGATTTCTCGCTAAATTCTTTAAAATGATGGGCATTTACCTGGACCCAGCCTTTCTTATTTATGTAGATAAATCTTGCTGCTCGAGATAATAAATCTATAAAGTAAATATATCTTTTGTAAGGTTCTTCTCCTCTTTTTTCTTCTTTACCAAATAAATTAAAAATATCTTTATTTATGAACTTCTCTTCTATTAATTTTAGATGTTTAAACGGAATCCATCTGTTCTTTAAAGTAACCTTTACGCGATTTTTTATAAAATAATTAACAAAAGTTTCTAAATCTTTTACTAAAGGAGTATCCTTTATGTTTAAACCGGTTAAATCAATATACTCTTCCTTCATTCCAGAAGATACGGGGGTTATGGTTATTGAAATGGAGTAATCTTTTCTGGGATTACCTAATCTTTTTCTTTCTTCCAAAATTGCTTCCCAGGGAGTTTTGTGGTCGAGTTCTTCCTGAGGCTGGTGAAGCCATCTTTCCTGGCATCTTTTAACTGCTTTATTTAATTCATCCTGATTGGAAAAATTACCCGGATCAACCTCAGACTGGACATAGAACATCAAATCCTGGGTAAGTTCTTTTTCCTTTAGACCTATGTTTTGCTCATTAATTTCCTCGGGAGATTTTCCACCAAATTCATCCCGGGAAGAAAGATTCCAGAAATTCATAAAAAGCTGTTGAAATTCCATTAATTCTTCATTAGAGGCAAAATTAAATTTTCCCGACAATTCTCTCATTAGAGGAAAAGGGTCGGTGATTCTATTTATCTTTTTTCTAAGATTCTTAATAGAAGGTGCTTTTTTACCCAAATATTTTTTTAAAAAATGTTTCAGTTTTTTCTCTACAGATTCCAGATTGTTTTCCTCTTTAGGGGTACCCCTGAATTTCTGAAAAAGTTCTTTCTCTATCATCAAAGGGGTAACTATGCGGGCAATATCAGGAGGGCTATTTTTCCACAATCTTTTTAATATATAGGATGATTCTTTAGGGTAGGTTAGGTTTACGATGGACAAGGCGTAATCTGTCTCGTAAGGTAAAATACGGGCTACAATATAATCCCCTTCTTTAAGTTTATGGGTAGCTCTATTTTCTCTTACTTTATATTCTTTCCCAGAAGTTAGGTCTTTGGCTATAAAGTAAAAACCAACTACAACTTTAGTAATGGTAAAAGCACTGAATATATTGCCTTTAAATCCTAAAAAAATCTGTTGATCGTGTTTATTGTATTTAGATAGATTTTTAGATAAAAAAACTTCTAAGGGAGCCGCTTCGTAATATTGAGAAATATAGGAGAACATAAAATGATCTGCAAATCTTAGTTCTACCCAATTTTTATCGTCAAAAGTTTTATAATATTTCTCGGGAGTAAGAGTAAAAAACCTTTCTCTTTCTTTAATTAATTCCTTATATAAGTGAGGATCATTTTCGCAAAATTCTATAATATCGGTGGTGAATTCATTTACTCTGGTAGCGGGTTTCATAATAACTTACCTACCTTTTTAAATTTTCATTCTTTATCTGTGATGTATGGAGCTGCAATTAAAAAATAATTTATAATTAAAGGATAATCTAAGATATTAGGATAGTCAAGCAGATTTCTTTAGGTAAAAATAAACAATATGGTTTGAGGAACATTTATGGCCAATAGGGTTTATAATTTATGTAATGCAATTACTCCAAAAATTCAGCTGCTAATTTTGCATCAATTTTCATATCTCTTGCGTATTTCAACGCACCTTTGTCCCCGGTAATAAATATTGCAGAATATTCTAAGGCAAGTGAAATAAAATAATTATCCGGCTTATCCGGGCTTATATCTAAAACTTTTTTAGGATTTTCAATTTTTACAAACATTAGAAAAATCCTAAAATAATCATAAATTGCTTTTATCTTTTTGGTATTTTTAATTTCTTGACTCATCTTTAAATAAAAGCGATCTAATTCTACAGATACTATTTTGGGTTCAATTACCTCGTATTTTTCTAATGCTTTTAAAATAGCTTCCTTACAAGTTTGAGAACCAAGGGCAGCAGAAATTATAACATTTGTATCAATAACGACCTTCATTAATTAGTTCCTTCCGTACTTTTTCAAGTATAGCTTTCCCCTTTTTTTCATCAATCCCCATTTCAGCAGATACTTCTTGTGCTTTCTCTAGATAATACCGAACTAAATCTGCCTGGGAAAATGGTTTAATCCTGGCTACTGGCTTACCCCGTTTCAAGACAATTACTTCTTCTTTGTTATCTAAAATCTTATTAAAACTATTACGAATATCACGAACATTTACACTTTTCATTTAAATCACCTCGCAATTAATTATAACACTATTGTCCACATTTGTCCATATACGAGGATCATATGAGTTTATTATAGCTTTGGAGAAGGGCGGGAATAATAGGAAATGATAAGGAAAAATAAGTGAAAGAAAAAAAATATCTTCTCAAGCAGGAATCAATTAATAATTATTACTTGAGGCTTTTTCATATTCTTCTGATAGATTTGCAATAAGCTCATTAACTGAGATAATCTTATCCGCACGATAAGCGTTGCTTCCCGCAAAAGCAAATCCATCTTCAAGTTTTCCTTGTTGGGCATTAGTCAGAGCAAGGGCAATGCAGTAGGGTACTTTTTTAAAATTACAAGTTTTTAAACATTTCCAGGGACATTTAAAAGGTTTTCTAATCCCTGATGAAACCTCTTCCAGAAATTTGTTCTTTACTGCCCTTCCCGGTAATCCGACCGGACTATCAATTATCATTAAATCATCTTTTTGACATTTTAAATAAGCTTCTTTAAATTTGATAGAGGCATCGCACTCATAAGTGGCCACAAACCTGGTAGCCATCTGCACCCCTTGAGCTCCCAGCTTGATATATTTATAAATATCTGCACCGGTATATATACCGCCTGCGGCAATTACCGGAATATTTTTTTCAAATTCATTTTCGTAAGGTTTTATCACGGAAATCACTTCAGGCAATATTTTCTCCAAAGCAAAATCCGGGTTATTAATCTGTTCTTTTTTAAAACCCAGGTGTCCACCGGCCAAAGGACCTTCAACAACAACAGCATCAGGTACGTGATTATAATTTTTTTTCCAGTATTGAAATATAATTTTTGCAGCCCGAGAAGATGATACAATAGGAACAACTTTAGTTTTAATTTTTTTTAACTTATCGGGAATCAGCACTTCAAGACCTCTTAAGGGCAGCCCTGCTCCGATAAATATTAAATCTGCCTTTTCCTCTACTACAATCTTAACCATATCATAAAAATCCGAAAGAGCAGCCATTATATTTACCCCGATAATGCCCTTGGTCATTTTCTTTGCTTTTCTTATCTCTTTACGTAAAGCCCTTTTGTTCGCCTCAGTAAAATTTTTAACAGCGTCGGGTTCAAGCATACCTATCCCGGCAGTTCCGATAACTCCGATACCCCCTGCATTTGCCACAGCAGACGCTAAACCTGATAAAGAGATTCCCACAGCCATTCCCCCTTGTACAATGGGAATTTTCGCCTCTAAATTACCTATTTTTAATTTGGGAATTTTTTTGAAATTCATCTATTTCACCCCTTGCAAATAATGATTTAATAAAATCAATACTGCATCACTTACCAATAATATTCTCCTTAATATCGATAAAATTATACTAAATTACATTTCGTATCGCGTATTGCGTATCGAGTATCGCGTGAAGAAAAAGAACGGAAAAAAAGATTAGAAAAACAAAAGCAATAATTATTCTTTTCTTTCATAGAATACCCCACTAAAGTTTACAATAACCTAAATCAATTTAGCTTTTCCTACAATTATTTTTTTCGCTTCTGAAAATATTTCTTCAATTATTTCTTTACAGGTTTGTTCTTTTTTTACCAGACCGGCTGACTGCCCGGCCATGATCGAACCATGGTCCATATCTCCTTCTCGGGCTGCTCGATAAAGTGAACTTTTCCCTAATTCTTCATATTCTTCTAAAGATGCATTTCTTTTTTCCAGCTCTTGGAAATCCCTTGCCAGCTTATTTTTTATTATCCTAACCGGGTGACCGGTCGGCCTTCCGGTAACTATTGTGCTGGTATCTCTGGCAGCAAGAATTTTTTGTTTATAATTCTTGTGAACATTACATTCGCGGGCTACTAGAAATCTTGTACCTACTTGAAAACCTGAAGCCCCTAACATCCAGGCGGCTGCCAGGCCGCGGCCATCGGCAATTCCGCCGGCAGCTAAAACGGGAATATTTATCGCATCTGCTACCTGGGGGATAAGAGACATGGTAGTTAATTCTCCCACATGCCCTCCGGCTTCACTGCCTTCTGCAATCACTGCATCTGCTCCGGCTCTTTCCATTCGCACGGCCAGAGCAACTGAAGGAATTACCGGAAATACTAAAACATTATTTTCTTTCCACATTTTTATATATTTGCCGGGGTTACCCGCTCCGGTAATTACTACCTTTACCCCTTCTTCGACAGCTATGCGGGCAATTTCATCGGCATTGGGATTTAAGAGCATAATATTAAGCCCGAAGGGTTTTTCAGTTAACCCCTTTGTTTTACGAATCTCTTCTTTAACCCATTCACCCGGAGCATAACCGGCCGCAATAACTCCGAGAGCACCGGCATTGGATACTGCTGAAGCAAGTTCGGCATCGGCAATCCAGGCCATCCCCCCCTGAATAAGAGGGTATTTTATTCCTAAAAGTTTACATATAATAGAATTAAGCATTAACACATCTCCTTTAGCTGATTTTATTTACTAACTGCTGATATAACCTATTATTAAAAGCAAGTATATATAATAATTCATTTCTTGTCAATGTTTTATCAGTATCGAGTCCTGTCTGCGTGCATCGCACAGGCAGATAAGAAAACGAAAGAAAAGATAGACAAAATAACATTCTTTTTTCTATCTAACTATTTCGCCAAAGTTTATACTAACAGAAAGGAATATTTTTAGAAAGATTTTGGGGTAAAAGGTAGAAAAAGTGGACAGACTGCTTTAGCCGATTAAATATAAAGAAACATTTTAAAAAGAATAGGTTAGACCAATACTAATCATTCCCTTGGGCTTCGGTTGAGCTCCTTCAGAAACATCTGAACCAAAGAGAGAGTTTTCTTTACCAAAATAAATTGCAGTACTAAGATTAAAACTTAGATTGTTGCTCAACTGATTACGATATCCGGGTATAATAATTATACTCCCGTCATTTATACTGGAAATAGCCATTAAATTAATTTGAGAAAATTCATCAATCTCATAATTTGCCATACCCAAGATTAGCCCAATACTTTCATTCAAATCGTTGGTGACATTTCCGGCAAAAAGGGGACCTAAAATAGAGGACAAATTATCTTTTTTCATAGATAAATATTCTAACTGAAAGTATATCTTATTCCCCGCTTCGAAGAAATAGCTATAATCACCACCGATTAGATAAGCTAAATCACCATCATTATTTTCTTTAAAATAATATCCCAGGGCTCCATATACTCCTATTGGTCCTAAATCTCCTTTTGCAGTAAAACCTATTCTCTGGCTAGCCGGGATAATGGTTCCTATAAAATCTATTTCTGGTTCCCGGACATAATTCAGGGTAAGGTCATATCCTTCAATCATGGTTCTGCCTCGCAAGCCCCATTTAATATCCTGGCTGGCCTCAGGAAAAGCAGCAACTAATGATACACTTGAATTCCAATTCAGAGGGATATAGGCTTCTATCGCATCCTGGTATTTGGCGCCGGTCTCCTCGTCCATTACCATCGACCCTAAAGTAAAATCAACCGGATTTAGCATCGAACCAAAAGACCAGGATATAGGCTGACGACCCAGGGTTAAATGTAATTTGTCAAATTTATGTTTAAGATAAAGTTTTTTAATTAAATAATCAAATCCTCCACTTATAGGATTATTAAATAAATATATTTCGAATTTAGCCTGGGTATTGTTAAGAGTCGGTAAGAATAATTCTAAATCCAAACTTTCCTGAGGATAGGTCGAAATATTTCCTTCGTTATCGATGATATTTATTAGAGAAACGGCGAGCTCACCACCAATATCAATCTTGGCGGAAATTGGAATTGACCCCAAGAGAAAAATAATTATAAATAGAATAGTAATATTAAAATATTTTTTCACTCTTAATGTTTGCTCCTTGTTAATTTTTTAGTTACTTCTAAGCGAATTGTAATATTTTTTACGCTTTATGCTTTTCTGTGGGCAGACACAAGGTCTGCACCTACAAATTACTTGTTTTGTTACTTATCACTCATTACTCATTACTTATTTTATTATATTTATCTTAAACTTTGCAAAGTAAATGTTCCTTCGGGAATTTCCGGATTAAAATCTATCTGAATAATTTTGAATCCGGTGTAAGTATCTTTCCTCAGTTTATTCTCCATAACCGAATCAATAGGAATCCATCTACCTTCAATCTCCTGCACTTCATTTACTCTGGTTTCTTTTAATATACGGCCGCTTTCAGCATATAATTCTTCTTTTAAACCGATAAATCTTTCTTTGTCTATCCAAGATACACGGCGGTAATAGGACACTTTTACTCCTTCTCTGGCTATACCTTCCAATACATAACAGGGACGGCCTTCAAATTCTTCTTCCTTAACAATTTTAAAATCATATAAATCGGTTAATTTATCTGATTCCATGACATCCTGATAGGAAAAATCACTCCCCATCATGCCCTGATTTAACATATGACCGGATATTTTAATGATTTCTTCCGCATCAGGGAAGAACATCCATAGGTCATCTTCTCTCTTAAGGAATTTTGTTCCTCTATCTACTGGATTCGTAAACTCTATAAGAGCATTTCTTTCATCGCTTAAAATAAGCATAGTTTTAGTTATTTTACGACCTCCGCTAACAATTATCATTTCTGCTTCCATTTGAGCTGTATCAGAATATTCATTATCATCTCTCTTGTTGATAATTTCCTCGGCAGTCATCTCTGCAGCAGCTGCTATAATTAAACATGAAAATATTATCGATATTACTATTCCTATCAGTAAAAACCCTTTAATTTTTCGCATTATTAACTCCCCTTTCTATTTGGTTAGTTGATTGGTTAGTTAGCTAGTTAGTGGTTGTATGACAAATAAAAGTCTACCACCTTTTTATCACTTGCTTTATTTATTTCAAAGGAAATTTTCTTTATTAGTTGTAGATAAAAAGAGGGTAGACTAGATTCAGATTGTCTTTCTCT
>JAYEJO010000192.1:0-23471 GCA_034660595.1 Candidatus Caldatribacteriota bacterium | reverse complement strand
TTATAATAGGGTAAATAAAGGCACATAAAGCAACTGGAAAGATAAATTTAAAAAAATTTTGAAAGCCTACAATTCCACCACTATATTGATAAACGAGGCCCGCAATTCCGGCTGATAAAGCTTGTTGAGCAACATTAAATATTATTTTATACCAGGATATTTTCCTCTCTACTGTTTCACTTATTAATGCGCTAAAACTGGTTATTAACATTGCTAAAGCCGGTCCATAGACTAAAATCATCACAAAATCGATAGGAAAACCAATACTTATACCGCTTCCAGTAGGCAACTCAACATAAATAAATTCAGCAAAGGCAGATATAGTAAGAAAAAAAATAAGTACAGGCCACATATTGGGCAATGAAGGCAAAGAAGGTATTAAATATATAAAAAGAGTAATTGCCGATCCTATTATTACTATAATGTAAATTTTTAATTTCAAAGACAAATCGTATTACCTCTTCAATAATAAATAAAATTAGGTCGGTGTGCCTTATTGTTCATATTATCTTACATGTACTTTAGCGCCACCAGCTAATAGTAAAGCCATGACACTAATTAATAGGCTGATTAGTTTTGCCTTATTAATCTTCATCTTTAGCACCTCCACGGTTTCTATTTGTTTTTCCAACATTTAAAACCGCTTCGCTTCGCTCAATGATACTACTGCTACATCTTTTATTATATTATTAGTTCGAAATAAAGGCCTCACCGACCTAAAACTCTATTTAATTTTCTTTTATTAAAACTCTACGGTTAGTAGCTTTAAGAATTGCTTTTACTACTGCTTTATTAAGATCATCCTTAATTACCGTAGAACCTACCAAGTTTTCCTTTCTTTTTGAATCGATTAGATTAATAGAAACTACTATTATCTCTTTACTATCCAACTCAATCTTTTTTATTTCATCTACCTGAAAGAAAATTGAGCCCTCTAAATAAGAACTTATCCCTTCCAAGGCAGCCTTAGCCACTAAATATTCCTGATTTTCGCCCCAGTTTTTTCCAGATACTTTACCTTCATATATTTTTCCGTTATTTTCTAATTTTACACAAACTTCGAACTGATTACCAATAGTTGCCACTTTAATATCAGAGAATTTAAGTCTTAAAGAAGATTCTGATTCTTCTTCCTTTATTTGCTCATCTTTTATTTCTTTATCCTTTACTTGTGCTATACTAATTTTTCTATAATCTACTTGAATATTATATTTGGCTAATAAAAACGATTCAATATCCCGGGTAATTCCTTTGGGGTTGGAAGAATCTTTAGTAATTATATGAATTTCTTTTATATCTTTATCATCTGATAATATTATTTTTGCAAATAGAATATCACTTAAATCTTTTAATGATTTTTCTATGTCTTCTACTTCGTAATTAAAGCGTTGGGGAATTATAAAATTACGAAATGCGTGTAATTTATTTTTCTCCATAAATTCCTCCTTAAAATTCCGGTTCAATCAGTCCGAAATTCCCATCTCTTCTTTTATACAGGACATTAACTTTGTTGGTATTATCATTAGCAAAAACAAAAAAATTATGTCCCAATAAATCCATCTGCATCGCCGCTTCTTCTACTGACATTGGTTTAATAGCAAATCTTTTAGTCTTTACAATTTTGGCAATCTTCTCCGACTCACTATCTTCAACGTTTACCCCTTTGTTGGCTAACACTATTTTTTCTGTGCCAGGGTGAGGTTTCTGAAAATATTTTTCTTTATACTTCTTTATCTGTCTTTCTAATTTATCTGCTACTTTATCTATGGAAGCATACATGTCATCTGTTTCTTCTTCTGCTCTGATTAAAGCTCTACTTGCCTGCAAGGTTGCTTCAACAATTTGCCTATTCTTCTCCACACTTAAAGTTACTATTACTTCTAAGATATGATCAAAATGTCTCTCGATTTTGTTTAATCTTTTTTCTGTATAATTACGTATCGCATCTGTCACTTCAATATGTTTTCCTTTAAAAATAATTTTCATATCTCTTTCCCCCTTAGTAATAGTTTATTTTTTATATATATATTCTCCGTCTAAATAAAAAAACCCTTTTTTATTTTAAATTTTTTTTAAAATAATTTTAATTTAATTGTATAGAAATTCCCATTTTTCGTAAAACCATTGTAGATAAAACAATTGTGTTTAAAGGCTCTATCGTATGTCTTGCATTTTGTATTTAAAACTAACGACTATTCACTAACGACTAACGACTAATTAAATTTTATCCGCCTTCCCTTAGACTGACCTGGTCTTTGTCCCCACACTCGCCTGCTGAGAGGTTTGCTCAGGAACTTTTTCCTTCACTACTACTCTTCTCTTATTATTATAGCCTGTTAAGGTTAAGGCAGGACTTACTCCAAAGCCGCACCATGCTCAGTAACTAAAGTTACCTTACGTGGGTCGTTTCGCCTGCGACTGGCTTCGACTTTCAACCACAGCTCCAAGGAAAGGCGGTTCACGGATTTTATACAGTCCTGGCTAAAGTCAAAACAATTATATTATTAGCTCTGGCTTTCATTAATTCTTTAGCACATTCTTCTACGGTAGAACCAGTAGTAAATACATCATCTAAAATCAGAATATTTTTCCCTTCAATTTCTTCCGGTTTTTCTACCGAAAAAGCACTAAGGATATTCCTCTCCCTCTCTTTCTTAGATAAATTAACTTGAAAAGGGGTTAATTTTTTCTTTACTAAAACCTTTTCTCTAACCGGGACAGAAAAATAATCTTCTATAGCTTTACCCAATAAAACACTCTGATTAAATCCCCTTTTTTTTAAATCATTATTATGTAAAGGAACGGGAATAATTAAGTCAAATTTGTTTTCAAATTCATTATTTTTTAATAAATAATCCACCATTAACTTTCCTAATGGTATAGCTAACTTTTTCTCTCCGTAGTATTTGAAGAGATGAATACATTTTTTTAGCACTTTATTATATATTCCAACAGAACGAGAGAATTCAAAAGAATATTTTTTTCTTTTACACTCAAGGCATATAATTTCTCTGTTTTGCTTAAAATAACCAGTAGATATTAAGGGTTTTCCGCACTTTATGCAGTATGGATGTTCGATTAATTCAATAGTTTTAAAACAATCTTCACAAATTGAATATCCTTTAGATTCTCGGATAGGTTTTTCACATATCTTACAATCTAAGGGAAAAACAAAATTAAGCAACCCTTCTTTTATATATTTTATCATACTTTGATTATTCATACTAACCCTAATTTAATAGTTACTTAGTTAGCTAGTTACTTGGTTAGTTGGTTAAAAAACATAAATTAAAATCGACAAATTTATCGGGCAAGTGATTAACTATCTAATCAAATAACATGATTGTTTTACGAGATACTAGATACGAGATACGAACGACGAGTTAGGTTCCCATCTTCCAGGAAGAAAGATATTTTTCTTGTTCCTCGGTAAGTCTATCGATATTTATTCCCATCGATTGTAATTTTAATCTGGCAATCTCCTTATCAATAACCTCGGGAACACAATAAACCTTTTTCTGTAAATTTCTCCCTTCTTTAACTAAATATTCGGCAGATAAAGCTTGATTGGCAAAACTCATATCCATTACGCTTGCCGGATGTCCTTCAGCAGCAGACAAATTCAGAAGTCTTCCTTCTGCCAGAAGGTTTATCTTTTTTCCGTTTTCTAAAGTATATTCCTCAATATACTCTCTAATTTTCTTTTTATTTACTGATAACTTTTCTAAGGCTTCTATGTTGATCTCTACATTAAAATGCCCCGAATTAGCCAAAATTGCTCCATCCTTCATTAAAGGAAACTCTTCTACTGATATCACGTTTATATCACCGGTTAAGGTAATAAAAATGTCTCCGATTTTGGCTGCCTCTTTTATGGGCATAACCTGGTAACCGTCCATTACTGCCTCCAAAGCCTTCATGGGATCGACTTCAGTAATTATCACCTGAGCGCCCATGCCACTGGCTCTCATCGCCAGGCCTCGGGCACACCAGCCATATCCGCAAATTACAAATATTTTACCGGCAATTAGAATATTGGTAGCTCTCAACAGGCCATCGATGGTGCTCTGTCCGGTACCATATCTATTATCGAAGAGATATTTAGTCTGTGCATCATTTACCGCAATAATCGGATACTCTAAAGCCTTATCTTTTTCCATACTTCTTAATCGGATAACTCCGGTAGTGGTTTCTTCGGTGCCAGCGATAATATCATCGATTAATTCTTTCTTTTGAGAATGGATAGTCGAAACTAAATCTGCTCCATCATCCATAGTGATATTAGGCCCACAACTTAGTACTTTTTCAATGTGCTGATAATAAGTATCCTTATCCTCTCCCTTAATCGCAAATATTGGAATTCCATAATCCTTAACCAGGGAAGCTGCCACATCATCCTGAGTACTTAAAGGATTAGAAGCACATAAATATACTTCTGCACCTCCTTCTTTTAAAGTCCTCACCAGATTAGCTGTCTCGGTAGTTACATGAAGACAAGCAGATATTCTAATTCCTTCCAGAGGTTTTTCTTCGCTAAATCTTTTTCCTATACTTGAAAGAACGGGCATCTGTTTTTCGGCCCATTCAATTTTATCTTTCCCTTTATTAGCTAAATCAATATCCTTTATTCCATAATTCATTCTTTACACTCCTTTCTAAATTTGTTAATTAGTTATATGGTTAGTTGGTTAATTAGTTGGTAGTATTAAAAACCAGTTAAACGGTGAACTAATTAACTATCTAACTAATTTAATTGGCAAATTGGTCAATCGGTCAATTGGAGAATTGGTCAATTTTTTATATATGGATTTGTCCTTCTCTCCTCGCCTATAGTCGAATCCGGGCCATGCCCGGGATAAATTATCTTATCGTCACCCAAAACCAATAATTTTTCTTTAATTGATTTTTGTAAATCCTGATAAGAACCGCCAGGCAAGTCAGTTCGACCAATACCCCCGGCAAATAAAGTATCACCGGTAAAGACGATATTATTTGAAACAATAGAAATTCCTCCCGGGGTATGACCCGGTGTATGAATTACTATTAAATTTAATGTGCCTAAAGATATCTCGTCTTCCTCTTCTAAAAGCTTATCTGCGGGAGGCGAGCATATTTCTTTACCCATAAAGGAAGAAAAATTTTTATTGGCATCAATTAACATATCAGCATCCAACCTATGGATTAATAGTAAAGCTTCGGTCTTAGCTTTAAACAAATTATTACCAGCAATATGATCAATATGACCATGGGTATTTATAATATATTTCAAATCAAAATTATTTTCTTGTAATAGATTTAAAATTAAATCTACCTCATATTCTCCTCCCGGATCAATTACCGCTGCTTTTTTAGTCTTTTTACAAGCAATTAAATAACAATTAGTCTCTAACGCTCCTACAACCAATCTTTTTAAAAACATTTCTTCTGTAATCCTTTCGTTTAATAGACTCCTCTCCAAACAATTCAAATTATTAAAACAATTTTCACCTTCTCGGATAGAAAAATCCATTATTGGAAATCTTCTAAAAGGGATTGCATTGCTTTGCTTATTTTTTTTAGAATCTGAGGATAATCAGTAATAATTCCATCTACTCCATATAAAATAAAGCGTACCATGTCTATATCTTTATCAACCGTCCACACATACACTGTTTTATCCAGCCGATGCAAACAAGAAATAAGTTTTTCTCTACATAAAAAGGCATGCGGATTTAACCCATCCAATCCATTAATATATCTTTTAGGATTTATCCATTTAGCATATAGTCCATTTGCTTTAAGCTCCGGATATCTCTCTTTTAGCAAAATTGCCGTATCTCTATCAAAAGATGAAAAAATAATATTGTTATATCCGAAACCCTTTGTCTCTTTTACTAATTTATCTACAATACCCGGATAAACCTTCTCCCCCCCCTTAATTTCTATATTTACAGAAAGTTTCCCCTTTAGTATTTTAAGTACATCTCTAAGTAAAGGCATCTGTTCATTGCGATACTCCCTCACCTTGTCTTTTTCTAAGTCAAGCATATCCCTCTTTTTAATTTTTAATTGTCTGAAACAAACCTTCTTTCCATCATTTCTTGGGAAAAAAAGTTTTCTAACTTTATCAAACCGTTTACCGTCCCAATGTAAATAAAAGCTGATTTTTTTCTTAGTCAATTGCTCATAAACATTCAGGTAAAATTTATCGGCTTGAATTTTTCTTAATTCTAAAAAATACTTCTTCTCTTCCGGCAATTTCTCTATAATTTTTTCTTGATTTTTAGTAAACAACTTGGAAATATCGTATTTTTTTAATTCCTCAAAAGTAAATTGCTTAATAGGAATTTTTAGTCCACTCAGTCTTTTTAAATCCATATCATGAATTACGACTAACTTCCCATCCTTGGTAAGGTGCACATCCAATTCTATTCCATCTATTCCTAATTCAACCGCTTTTTTAAAACCAGAAAGGCTATTTTCGGGAGCAATTCCCTTCGCCCCCCTATGCCCTATAATAAGTGGAAACTTCATTATACTTTCTCCTTAAAAAAAATTAAATTATCTCTAAATTAACTTTTCACTATCCAAAAGAATGGTAACCGGACCATCATTAAATATTTTTACCAACATCATGGCTTGAAATTCTCCGGTTTCAATTTTAAGACCGTAATTTTTTATATATTTTACAAAATAATCATATAGTTTTACTGCTTTATCAGGAAGAGCCGCGGAAATAAAACTCGGGCGCCTTCCTTTTTTACAATCCCCGTATAAAGTAAATTGAGATATGACTAATATCTGTCCATTTACATCTTTCACGGAAAGATTCATCTTTCCTTCTTTATCTTCAAATATACGTAAATTTACTATTTTTTCGGCCAGGTATTCTGCATCCTTTTCAGTATCATTCTGACCCACTCCTAAAAGGATTACCAGACCCTTTTCTATTTTCCCTATTTCCTTTTCTTTAATCTCTACTGACCCTTTTTTTACTCTCTGTACTACTGCTCTCATTTATTCATTCCTCGGATAAAAGATTTTACTTTATGCTTTTATTAATTAAAAAGTTATTACTCTCTTTACGGTTAATACGCTTTTTATTTTTTTTATTTTTTTTATTATTTCCTGAAGCTGATCAATATTGTTGATAGAGAGTGTTACATCTATATTAGCAATATTATTTTTATCAGTTATGGCATTTATGGCACTGACTGTAATTTTAAGGCTGGAAAAAATTAACAAAATATCGGATACCAAATTTGGGCGGTCATCAGCTACTATTTTTACTTTTACCGGATAAAACAGCTCTTCTGTCTTTATCCATTCCACCTTAACTAATCGATCTTTTTCAGCAGAAATAAAATCTACATTAGAACAATCTGCCTTATGTATAGATACACCTCTCCCCCTGGTAATATAACCAATTATTTTATCACCGGGAACTGGGTTACAACATCGAGCAAATCTTATCATAACACCATTAATTCCTTGAACTCTTATTCCTTGATCGATTCTTTTTTTCGGTTTAGCCAAGGGGATAATCGGAGAGATTTTGTCTTGAGGGATTATTTTAGATAAAACGTGATAAGCGGTTAATTTACCGTACCCAATATTTTCAAACATTGATTCTGATTCGGTAAAACCTAATTCAGTACTCACTTCTTTTAACTTTTTAGTAAGCTCAAGAGAGGATTCAATTTTGTATTTTTCCATTTCTTTTTCAAAAAGTTCCTTTCCTTTTTGAATATTCTCTTCCCGCATCTCCTTTTTAAACCAGATTCTAATCCTATTTTTTGCCCCTGATGTCTTAGCCACCTTTAACCAATCTCTACTGGGGCCTCGGCTTGACTTGGAAGTTAATATCTCTACAATATCTCCGCTCTTTAATTTATAATCTAAAGGAACTATCTTTTTGTTAACTTTAGCCCCCACACATCTATGACCTACGTCTGTATGAATAAGGTAGGCAAAGTCTATAGGGGTGGAACCTGAAGGCAATATCTTTACATCGCCTTTGGGAGTAAAAGTAAAAACCTCATCCTGAAAAAGACCTATTTTTAAGTTTTCCATAAATTCTTTGGGATCTTTCAAATCTTTCTGCCATTCCAATATCTGCCTTAACCAGGAAAGTCTCTCCTCTAGTTTTTTATCCTTTTTTAAATCAACTTTTTCTTTATATTTCCAATGAGCAGCTATTCCATATTCAGCAGTTTTGTGCATCTCCCAGGTACGAATTTGTATTTCTAAAGGCTCCCCTTTAGGAGTAATCACTGTAGTATGTAAAGACTGATACATATTTGATTTGGGCATAGCAATATAGTCTTTAAATCTACCGGGCATAGGTTTCCAAATTGAATGTAATAACCCCAAAACAGCATAACAATCCCTGACAGAATTGCAAATTACCCTAATTGCAATTAAATCGTATATCTGGAAAAAGTCTTTTCCCCCTTTCTCCATCTTTTTATAAATACTATAAATATTTTTTGGGCGACCTTGAATTTCCGCCTCTATTTTTACCTTTTGTATCTCTTCTTTTATAATCTCCTTAACCGATTCAACATAATTTTCTCTTTCCAGGCGATTTTTTGCAATTCTATTAACTACTTCTCTATATTTTGCAGGCTCTAAATAGCGTAGAGAAAGATCTTCCAACTCCCATCGAACCCTGGAAATACCTAACCTATTAGCGATAGGCACATAAATTTCCAGTGTTTCTTGGGATACTTTTAATCTCTTATGGGAGGGTATATATTGTAGTGTCCTCATATTATTCAAGCGGTCTGCTAATTTTATCAAAATAACTCTTACATCTTCTGCCATAGCCAAAAACATTTTACGAAAATTTTCGGCTTGCTGTTCTTCTCGTGTTTTAAAAGTAATTTTACTTAATTTAGTTACACCATTAACCAACATTGCTATTTCTTCGCCAAACTCTTCTTCAATGGTAGATAATGGGGTATTAGTATCCTCTATTATGTCATGCAAAATCCCCGCTGCAATAGTAATTACATCAAGCTCCAAATCAGCTAATATTTTAGCTACCTCTAAAAGATGTGAGGTATAAGGAGCTCCGGAATACCTTTTTTGTTTCTGGTGGGCTTTTGCAGAATATCTGTAGGCTTTTTTTACCAAGCTCAAATCAGCTTGAGGAGCATATTGGGATATTCTTTTTAAGATATATCTTAATAAAGTTAATTGAGAAATAATTTACACCTTCTTTACTCGAAGTGTAGTTACCTGGTTATTTAGTTAACTGGTTTACCAGTTAAAATACAGGTTAAAAGTCGTAGGTTTCGAATTTCCGGAAAGCATGTAGGGGCATATTGCATACTCCAAAAAAATGAAAACTCATAACCGACGGCTGATTGACTTTATCTAAAAACGAAAAACTATAAACAAAAAACCAGTTTTCTATCTTGAATTTGTTTTCTTAACTAGCTAACTAAATGTACACGCTAAATGCTATCCGCTCTATGCTAATATACGCGATACTCGATACGCAATGCGCGATACTAGTTATACTGTACCAAGGAAAAAACATCATATCCTTCTAATTTCTCCCGGGGATTTAAAAATTCAAGTTCAATTATAAAGGAAGCACCTACAACCTTTCCCCCTAATTTTTCAATTAGTTTAAATACTGCAGCTGTGGTACCACCTGTAGCAAGAAGGTCATCAATAACCATGATCTTGTCTCCGCTATCTATAGCATCTTTATGTATTTCCAAAATATTTTCCCCATATTCTAATTCGTAAGATATCTTCTCCACTTCACTAGGCAACTTTTCTGGTTTTCTAACAGGCAAAAACCCAATTCCTAATTGATAGGCTACCGGGGCACCTATAATAAAACCACGAGCTTCTATCCCCGCAATATAATCAATTTGGTATTTACTACAATGTTTTGTTATTTCATCAATACTACATTTAAATGCTTCTTTATCTTTTAATAGAGTGGTAATATCTTTAAACTGTATACCTTTTACCGGAAAATCTGGAATATTTCTAATTTTTTCTTTTAAGTCTATCACTTTTATTTGCCTCCTAAATAATAGTTTTTATATCTTTTATATTTAATTGTACATTTTCCGTTCCGTTCCATTTATTTAACTCGATATTAAAAGCTAAATCTACTACTTTATTTTTAGAAAATATTTGGTTTCCTATTCTGCTTAATTTAAATCCTATCCCTTCTAATATTCTATTTTCTTCCTTAATTTTAAGCTTCAGGTGCTCTCTCTTTTCACCAACCAGTCTCCAATCAGATATTGTATTTTTATAACTACAAAAGACGGGTTGAGGATTCCCTATTCCAAATGGCTCTAAAATGTTAATGTCCTTAACCAAGCCGAAATTAATATTGCTTAGTAAAATCTGAGCGTCTATTTTTAATTCTGGACTTAAATCATCTTCTTTAATGAAATCTTGAGATATTTTATTTATCCTTGATTTAAACTCAGGAATTTTATTAGACTTTATAGTAATACCTGCGGCTAACTTATGACCACCAAAATTTATTAAAATATCCTGGCATAATTCCAAAACATTATACAAATGAAAACCATTAATGCTCCTTCCTGAACCTTTTGCTATTCCATCATTTTTAGAAATAACAATCGCAGGACGATTAAATTCATCTACTAATCTGGAGGCTATTATGCCGATTACCCCTTGATTCCAATTTTCTGATGCAAGAACCAATACCTTGTTATCTTCTTCTTGTACTTGTTTAGAAGCAAATTCTCTGGCTTCTCTTAAAATATTATCTCCAATTTCTTTTCTGCACTTGTTTATTTCACTTAATTTCTGGGATAAATATTTTGCTTTAGTTTCGGAATCAGTTAGCAATAATTCTAAAGCTAATTTAGAATCACCTAATCTCCCTGCTGCGTTTATTCTGGGGGCAAGAGCAAAATTCACTTCTTTGGTTCCTAAATTTCCGTAATTTACTCCACTTTCTATTATTAATGCCCTTAAGCCCTCTTTTTTAGTTTGATTAAGCATCTTTAATCCATGCTTAATCAAGATGCGATTTTCATCTATAAAAGGAACGGAATCAGCAATCGAACCCAATGCAACGTAATCAAGCAAGTTTTGTAAATCATCCTGGTTTTTTCCTAATTTTGAATATAGAGCCTGAGCCACTTTATAGCTTACTCCTACCCCTGCTAATTCTTTGAAAGGATAATTTGAATCGCATTTGGGGTTTATTATTGCTATTGCAGAAGGAATATCTTTTTGGGGTTGGTGATGATCAGTTACTATAACATCTATGCCATAATTATTTGCTTTCTCTATTTCAGAAATAGAACTAATTCCACAATCAACGGTAATAATTAATTTAAAATTATTTTTAAAAGCAATATCTATTGCTTCTTCATTTAGTCCATATCCCTCTTGGAAACGATTAGGTATATAGTAGTATAAATTATTGGTAAATTCTTTCAAAATCGAAAACAATAAGGCAACGCTGGTTATTCCATCGACATCGTAATCTCCGTAGATTAATATTCTTTCATTATTGTTTACGGCTCTTAATATTTTGTCTACAGCTTTTTCCATATCTTGAAAGATATAAGGATCTCTCAAATCTTTAAGATCTGCCTTTAAGAATCTCCTGGCAGTCAAAACTTCCTTTGTTCCTCTATTTATTAGTAATTGAGCTAAAACTGGAGAGATATTTAATTCTTTGGACAACCCTGATTGTAATTTTTTATCTTCTTTTAATATGCGCCACTCTATTTTATCTACACTCCTTTCTCATTTCTCGTATCGCGTGATGCGTATTGCGTATCGCGTTTGTTTCCCCCTCACCATGATCATCTCTCTCGAAAGGAAGACGGAATAAATATTTCGTATCTTTTAATTCATTCTATCCGCTAAACTCTATATGCTATAGCCATCTACTAGAATACACGATACTAATTTGGTTTTATGTTTTTTAATGTCTAAAAATTCGAAAAATGATAGTTAAAATAATACTTATTAAAATACATAATCCTAAAGGGAAGTAAAAGATAAAATTTTTTCTTTGAATTACTATATCCCCGGGTAGCCTACCAGAAAAAGGTAACTTTCCCGCTAACAAAAATATTACTCCCAATATAATTAATACTATTCCAAAAAACAGGAGGGTCTTACCAAATAGGTTAAATTCAGGCATTTTTATCTCCTATTTCGTTTGAATTTATTTTTTGTTCTTTTTACTGGTAATTCTAATACCTTTTTGGTGTATCTTAAATATTTTATTCCACTCTAATAATAATGGACTGGCGATAAAAATTGAAGAATAAGTACCAGCAATCATCCCTAAAAACAAAGCTAAAGCAAAATCAGAAAGTATATTCCCCCCGAAAAAATATAAGGCTAAAATGGGAATAATAGTAGTTAAAGCTGTGTTTATCGTTCTGGACAGAGACTGATTAATGCTCATATTTATTAAATTTTCAAACGGTTCTCTGGTTTTAAACTTAATATTTTCTCTAAGTCTATCTAAAATTACAATTGTATTATTTAGAGAATACCCTACAATAGTAAGAACTGCTGCTATTATCGAAATAGTTATTTCCTTCTGCAATAGAGAAAAAATCCCCAAAACAATTAAGCAGTCATGGGAAAGCGCTAATATTGAAATAATAGAAAACTTAAACTCAAACCTCATAGTAATATATAGAATGATTCCTATAAAAGCAAAAAGCAAGGCAAAAAGAGCTAATTTTTTTAAATTTTCTCCAATAACCGGTCCTACTGTTTCTACACGCAATATCTCCAAATCAGTTAAATTATCTCTAAAAGCGGTCAATATTTCTTTTCTTTGCTCTGAATCAATCTTTTCTGTTCTTATCACAAATTCATTCTCTGATAAATTTTGAATAGTACTTTTGCTTAAATTAAATTCACTTAAAACATTTCGGACCTCAGTAGTGGAAACTGATTTATCAAATCTTATTTGAATTAAAGTCCCCCCGGCAAAATCGATTCCAAGATTAAATCCTTGAAAAATAATTGAAATTAAACCAACCAGGATAATAACTGCAGAGATAATATATACTATTCTTCTATTTTTAACAAAATCGAATTTCTTTTTTCCAATTAGGTCCATTAAATATATCCTCCTTAATTATGTCTATAATAAAGCTTTAGCACTAAACTTAGTAGCTACTACTTCTAAAACAATCTTGTTTACCACAATTGCGGTAAACATACTGGCTAAAATCCCTACACTTAAAGTTACTGCAAACCCTTTAATTGGTCCCGAGCCAAAATAAAATAAGGCAAGAGCAGCAATTAGAGTAGTAACATTGGCGTCAAATATAGTACGGAAAGCCTTGTTGAAGCCTGCATCAATAGAAGCCCGAAAAGTCTTTTCTAATCTCAATTCTTCTTTTATTCTCTCAAAGATCAGAATATTAGCATCTACTGCCATACCAATAGTAAGAATCATTCCAGCTATTCCGGGTAAAGTTAAAGTCGCCTTTAAGCCGGCTAAGGCTCCCACAATTAGTACCATACATACAACCAAAGCAAAATCTGCTATTAATCCAAACCCTTTATAATAAATTAACATAAAGAGTAGAATTAATATCAACCCTACTATCCCGGCTTTTATCCCCTTGGAAATGGAGTCTCTTCCTAAGGTTGGTCCAATTGACCTATTTTCTAAAATTTCCACTTTTACCGGAAGAGCACCAGATCGCAAAAGTAAAGCCAAATGCTTTGCGCTATCTACGGTAAATTTCCCGGTAATCTGAGCCTTTCCGTCGAGAATTGGTTCCTGGACTACGGGAGCAGATATTTCTTTCCCATCCAAAGTAATAGCTAAAACTTTCCCCACGCTTTTCTTAGTGGCCTCTCCAAATTCTTTAGCACCAATTTTGTCAAATTCAATTAAAACAATAGATCGACTAAATTGGTCAAACGATGATTTAGCATTTATTAAATGGGCTCCGGTTAGCTGGGTTTCTCCTTCCTCGTTTTTGAATTCCAGGAGAGCAGTTTTACCAATTAATTCAACAGCTGCTTCCGGATCTTCCACGCCGGGTAACTGAACTAAGATACGATTTGTACCCTGTCTCTGAATTACCGGTTCTGAAACTCCTAATTGGTCAATACGGTTTCTTATTATTTCTAATACTCTGTTTACCGCATCATTGTCTACTGGTGCATTAGGAGTATCTACACACTCTAAGATAACATGGGAACCTCCTTGTAAATCTAGTCCTAAGTTTATCTTCTCGTTAAGAGGAAACGATAAAATAATTGCAATAAAAATTACAACAAAGACACTGGCTACCCTTAAGGTTTTAGTCCAATTCATACAAAAATCCTCTCTTTCTAATTTTTCTTACCTTCTATATTCTTTATTATATATCACTATAAAATTCTTTGATTTTATTATTATAATATCATAGTATTTTCTTTGTCAACGAGAATACTTAATATTCGTATCGCGTATTGCGTATCGAGTATCGCGTGAAGAAAAAAAATATAGAAAAAAGAAGATAGGGAAACAAAAACAATAAATATTTTTTTCTCTCTTTCTTACTACCCCACTAAAGTTTACACTAATACTTGAGAAAAATATTTCTTTAGCTAACATGCTAAAATTTAAAGGCAGGTACAAAATAAATACCTGCCTTTAAATTATTATCGTTATTTATATCTCTCTATATATTCTCTTTTCTTTTTAAAAATACTTTGCGGTATTATTTTTCCCTTTTTGTCCCGATAGCATTACGCGTAGTATTTATAACTACATCCTTGGCAATCTCTAAGGTTAAAGTATCGCCTTTGATATCTTTGATAATTCCGTAAATACCACCAATAGTAATAACCTTGTCACCCTTTTGCACACTATCCAGCATTAATTTATGTTTTTTCTGTTTTTGTTGCTGAGGACGAATGAGTATAAAATAGAATATACCAAATATAATAATCAAAGGTAAAAATTGTTGGAGAGCTTCCATTTTTTAAATCAATCCTTTCGTTTTTTTATTTTTAAAAAATACCTTTTAAATTATACATAATTTAATTTTATTTAGCAAATTATTTTTAATCAATTAATCTAAATAATTTGCAAGAAATTCTTCCTTATACTCTAATAATCTATCTTCTAATAAAGCTAATCTTATATTTTTCATTAAAGAAGACATAAAATAAAGATTGTGGATAGTCCCTAAAATTGAAGCAAGTATTTCATTGGACATATATAAATGACGTAGATAGGCTCTGGTAAAATTCCGGCAAGTATAACACTGGCATTCATTATCCAAGGGTGTAAAGTCATCCTTATATTTAGCGTTAGTTATGGACAACTTGCCAGATGAAGTAAATAACGAACCATTTCTGGCATTTCTGGTAGGTAGGACGCAATCGAACATATCAACTCCTCTTATGACTCCTTCCAAGATGCTCTGAGGGGCTCCCACTCCCATTAGATATCGGGGTTTATTGTTTGGCAAACAAGGAACTGTGTAATCTAAAATTTCATACATTATCGATTTTGGTTCTCCTACACTTAACCCCCCTATTGCATACCCGGGGAAATCTAATTCTACCAACTTTTTAGCATTTTCAACTCTTAAATCTTTAAAGGCACCTCCCTGAACGATGCCAAATAAACTCTGGTTAGTGCTATGGTGTGCTTCTCTGCACCTGCTGGCCCATTGAATGGTTCTCTGGGCGGCAGTTTCTACCTGATATTTTCCAGCAGGATAAGGTGTGCATTCATCAAAGGCCATAGCAATATCAGAACCTAAGGCCATTTGAATCTCCATCGCTTTTTCAGGACTTATAAAATGTTTTGAGCCATCAATGTGAGAGTTAAAAGATACTCCTTCATCAGTTATCTTATTTAATTTCTCCAGACTGAAAACTTGGAAGCCTCCACTGTCAGTTAATATGGCTTCTTTCCACCCCATAAATTTATGCAGCCCACCTGCTTGAGCAATCAAATTATGTCCTGGCCTTAAAAATAAGTGATAAGAATTACTTAAAACAATCTGAATGCCTAAGTCTTCTAATTCTTGAGGGGTCATCGCTTTTACTGTAGCCTGAGTGCCTACTGGCATAAACACAGGGGTATCAATTATTCCATGGGAAGTATACAATTTCCCCAACCTTGCCTTGGTTTTTTTAGACTCTTTTATTACTTCGAATTTGATTGTCAAATATGTATAACCTCTTAATTTACATTTTGATCAATTGATAATTTATTTATTATTTTAGCATATATACCAGTTTGTGATAAACTAAAAATTTAAAGCTAAAAGCGAAAAACCATAATTCAAAACTCAAAACCTTTTTCTGTATTGCGTTAAATTATTCTATTTCTTATTCTATTTCTTTTTTTCGCGAGATACGAGATACGAATTTTGCTTTTCGTTTTTCGCTATATATACTATACGCTTATCGCTTCATACTAATATGTGCTTGCATTTATTCTCTGTATTTTCTTTTTGCTAACGACTATATAATAATCATCGCATCTCCAAAACTATAGAACCTATAATTTTCTTTAATTGCTTCCTGGTATGCCCTAAAGAGAAAATCCTTTCCAGCAAAAGCAGAAGCAAGCATTAAAGGGGTCGATTGGGGGAGATGAAAATTAGTGATTAACACATCTACTACTTTAAATTTATATCCGGGATAGATAAATATATCGCTCCAATTACTGCCGCTTACAATTCCACCTTGATTAAAATTAAAAGCAGATTCCAGGCTGCGAGTTGTGGTAGTTCCTACCGAAATAACGCGCCTTTTTTCAGTACGAGCTTGATTAATTTTTTTAGCAACCCCGGAAGAAATAGAATAAAACTCTGAATCCATTTTATGTTCTTCTACTTTTGAAGCTCTTATGGGTTCAAAAGTTCCTCGTCCCACGTGCAAAGTCAAATAAACTATTTCAATTCCTTTTTGGGTAAGTTCTTTTAGTAAAGATTTGGTAAAATGAAGTCCGGCAGTAGGAGCAGCAATTGAACCATCATGAATAGCATAAACCGTTTGATAGTCATTTCCTGTCTTTAATTCTTCTTTAATGTAAGGTGGGGTAGGCATTTTTCCTGTTTTATTTAATATTTCTTTAAAATTGCCTTTGCAATTAAAATGGATAAGATAAGTACCCTTTTCTTCATTTTTACCCTTTACTATCCCCTCTAATTCAGGCCCAAAGATTATTTTAGTACCTGCATGAACAATCTTTCCCGGCCTTACTAATACTTCCCAATATCTATCCTCTATAGATTTTAGAAGTAAAACTTCCACATTTCCTTTAGTTTTCTCTTTAAAGCCATATAGCCTTGCTGGCAAAACTTTAGTATTATTTAAAACTAAAAGATCGCCTTTTGCAAGGAACTCCTTAATGTCTTTAAATAATTTGTGTTGAATTTCACTCTTGGATCGATTCAGAACCATCAAACGGCTATAATCTCTTGGCTTAATCGGTTTTTGGGCAATAAAACCCGAAGGAAGGTAATAATCAAATTCTTCTAATTTCATTTTACACTCATCTGTTTATTTTTAGTATTTTTTTATAATATCTATTCCCTGATAATAATATTTTAAAATATCTTGATATCTATACCCTTGAAGTGACATACCATATGCACCCCATTGGGACATTCCAACCCCATGACCATTTCCTGAACCAGAAAATATAAAAGTAAAAGGAATATTTGATTTCACAGTTTTTACTTTAAGCACTTTCTCTTCTTTTTCCTTTTCCCTTTCTTCTTTATTTTTCTTCATTAATTCAAGTAGTTCTTTAATAGTCCAATCTTTCTTTTGTTCTAAAATTTCTTTTATGGACTCCTGTTGCTCTTCTTTGTCCTCAATTTCCTCTTTATCTTCTGTCTCTTCCGTAATACTCAATTCTCTCCCAATTGTTTTGATATTAAGAAGTGTACTTCTAATCAACTCTGCCCCTATCAAGCTTCTAAAATCATTAGTTTTCATATTAATAACTTTATTGTCATCAGCAGTAAAAATTAACTCGCTTGTCCTGCCGGTTTCACTTTTTTTAACTGGCCCAACAGAAACAACTGAATTTATTTTATAACCTTGTTTTTGTAGTTTTTTCGTTAAATCCTTTTCGTTTATAGAGTAAGACCAGGTGTGATGCGGAGGAGAAACTTTTTCTTCGAACTTTGATTCTACACTTCTTAAGTAAGGCAAAAAGCTCCCCCAAACATTCTCGCTATCCTCAGTATATCCTCCGCTATCGGAATGATAGACTGCGTTGATGGGCTTGCCTTTATAGGTAATAATTACTCCTCGAGTCTCGTCAACAGCTTTATTGGTTAAAGGGTCTTCATGATTCACTCCTCCATAAGCTTGACTGTTGGTAGAAGCACAGATATTATAACCTTTATCAATATATTTATTCATATTAAAGATGGCGAAGGTTCTGGCTGCAACTGCTTGAGCCTTCAAGGCTTCTTTTGGCCAACGAGGAGAAATCTCTTTCTTTAAAACCCCGTAAAGATATTCCTCAATGCCGATAATATTGATAACATTTAATTTTCTATGTTCTTTATCAATATCTATCTCTATACTTCCTCGATAGCGATACTTTTGTCCATTAAACATAACCATAATTTTGGTGTTTCCCACCGGGGTTATTTTTATGGGACCGGAATAAACACCTTTTCCTAAAATCTCTATTCCTTTGTCATGTGGTAATAATTTAACTATCTTATTGTGTTTTTCACTTACAAGACTATTTGATTTTAAATTGTAAATCTTAAAAGCACCGTCTCCGCCTAAATTGACTTCGGTTTGATTTAAGAATATACCCACTCGAAGTATTGGCTGTTTTTCAACTGCTAAGACACTACTAGCAAATATAAACATTGAAAAAATACATATTCCCAAAAATAAAAAAAATTTCTTTGCCTTTTCTATATTTATCTTGTCCAATTAATTTTTCTCCTCTTTTTAATTCTTCCTTCGTATTTCTTTCGTGCTACATCATGTAGCAATATAACAGCCGAGATACTTTTTATATTATGTCCTTTGTATTTTCTTTTCTTTTTCTTTCCTCATCACGGCAACGCCATGATGCTATCCGCTATCCGCTGTACGCTCTACGCTAATTATGCTATTCGCTAATTTTTTATAACAATTTCCCCTGAACATCTCTTTTTTTACCAAAATATTCATAAGTTAAATCTGTCGCTACTCTTCCCTTGGGAGTTCGATGAAGAAAACCTTTTTGTAAAAGATACGGTTCATAAACGTCACAAATAGTGTCTGTGTCTTCACTGATAGAGGCAGCTAGTGTTTGTAAACCCACCGGACCGCCGGAAAATTTTTCTATTATAGTAAGTAATAATTTTTTATCTATACCGCACAAACCAAAATCATCAATCTCCATCATTTTTAAACCATAATCAGCGATTTCTTGGTTAATAATTCCTTCGCCTTTTATTTGAGCATAATCACGAAGCCTTCTTAAAAGTCTATTGGCAATACGAGGGGTGCCTCTTGACCTTAGAGAAATCTTTTTTGCTGCTTCTTCGGTTATTTTAACTTTTAATATTTTAGAAGATCTTATTACTATCTGTTCAAGTTCATTTTCCTGATAATAACCAACTCGAGTTATAACTCCGAAGCGGCTTCTTAGGGGTGAGGTAATTAGCCCTGTACGGGTCGTGGCCCCAATAAGAGTAAATTTCGGTAGACTTATACGTATAGAACGAGCACTTGGACCTTTGCCGATAAGAATATCTAATTCAAAATCTTCCATAGCCGGATATAGTATTTCTTCTACTGCTCGATTTAGCCGATGAATTTCATCAATAAATAAAACATCGTTTTCCTGCAAATTAGTAATTATAGCTGCTAAATCTCCTGCTCTTTCAATAACCGGGCCGGAAGTCATCTTAATATTGACTCCCATCTCATTAGATATTATATAAGCTAAGGTAGTTTTGCCTAAACCGGGGGGACCGTATAAAAGAATGTGATCAATAGGTTCTTCCCTTTTTCGGGCAGCACTTATATAAATTTTAAAATTTTTTCTAATATTTTCCTGCCCAATAAATTCTTTAAAAAACTTAGGTCTTAAGTTTATATCTAAATCCGGCTCTTCTTTCCTTAATCCTAAATCAATAGCTTTTTCTTTAAATTCCATCTGTTACTCCATTAAATATTAAAACAAAATATTTTTAAAACCAACAACTACAATTATTAGAAATTCTAGCAAGTAAAAATTAATAATTATCCTATAATCTTCAGAGATTCTCGAACTAACTCTTCCACTGTTAATTTTCCTTTAAATTTTTCTTGAGTTTTTTCCACTGCAAACTTTGCTTTTTTGTAAGTATAGCCTAACACTTTAAGAGCATCTATGGCATCACTTATATTCTCAAATTTAAAAGTTTTTTCTACGCCTGCTTCCAGGAAGGTGATTTTGCTTATTTTTTCTTTTAATTCTAACACAATTTTTTTAGCTAACTTATCCCCGATACCTACTATCGCCGTAATTGAATCTAAATCTTCTTGGAGAATTGCTTTACCAAAATCATCAGGAGTCATTTTGGATAAGATATTTAAACCTACTTTTGGACCGACTCCCGGTGTGCTAATCAGCAATTCAAAAAAATTTTCTTCTTCCTTGGATAAAAATCCATAAAGTATTATTTTGTCTTCTCTTAAATATAAATAAGTATAAATTTTAGTCTTATCACCAATTTTCAAAGAAAGATTGTTATAAACAGGGATATTAATTTGATACCCTATGCCGTTTGTATTTAATATAAGATAATTTACGCCAACTGTATCAACTATTCCTTCTAAAAAAGATATCAAATTTAAACCTCCTATAATAATAGTTAGTTACTTAGTTAACTGGTTAACTAGTTTGGTGCTAATTTCTCAGCTAATTAACCAAGCAACTAACTAATTCTTAGCGAGATACAATTCATGAGATACGATAAACAAATTTGATTCCTGATTTTAGTTTTCTACCCTCTTAACGCGATACTCGATACGCAATACGCGATACTTATTTAATACTTAGTATGCACATGGCAAATTGCCGCTGCTAAAGCATCTGCAGCATGGTCCGGCTGGGGAATTTCAGATAAATTAAGCAAGATTTTAACCATCGATTGAACTTGATGTTTTTCTGCTCTCCCATTTCCCACAGTAGCTTGTTTAATCTGTAATGGGGTATATTCATAAAGTTCTAGTCCCATTAGAGCAACGGTTATAGCTACCATACCATGAACCTTGCTGACTGTAAGTGCACTTCGAACATTCTTATTAAAAAATATTTCCTCAATGGCAACTTCATGAGGATTATATTTTTCTATAAGCTCTTTTATCTTATAATATATTTTCTTTATTCTAAGGCTAAAAATATCTTTCTTATAAGTTGATACGCATCCGTAATCAATTAATTCAATTTTCTTTTTCTCATACTGAATTAAACCATAGCCAGTATTAGCAAGGCCTGGGTCGATACCTAAGATAATCACAACTAATCCCTGCTGGCTGATATTTCTTCCATAATTTCATCAGCAATATTAAAATTAGCATAAACTTTCTGCACATCATCATGGTCTTCCAGCTGTTCCATTAAATTTAGCATTTGCATTGCTTTTTTACCTTCTAAATCCACAGTAGTTTTTGGAATTAAAGTAATTTCACTAAGGAAACAATCAATATTTTGTTCCTTTATTAAATTGCTAAATTTCTCATAATTTTCAGGTGGAGTTATAACTTCAATATTTTCATTATCACTTTTTACATCTTCGGCTTCTGCCTCAAGTGCTAAATCTACAATAGTGTCTTCGTTAACCTTAGCTTTCTCGAAGACAAAATATCCTCTTTTGTCAAACATCCAGGCGACACAACCGCTTTCACCTAAGTTACCACCATTCTTAGAAAATATTTTTCTAAGCTCTGGAGCTGTTCTATTTCTGTTATCAGTTAAAATCTCTATTAAAACTGCAACTCCTCCCGGTCCATAACCTTCATATAATAGCTCTTCATAAAAAACTCCATCTGCTCCACCGGTTCCTCGTTTAATAGCTCTTTCAATATTTTCGTTAGGCATATTGTTTTCTTTTGCCAATTGAATTGCAGTTTTTAATTTTACGTTAGTCTCGGGATCTCCTCCCCCTGAACGTGCAGCAACAGTTATCACTCGAATTATTTTGGTAAATAGTTTTCCCCTTTGTGCATCCGCTTTACCTTTTTTTCTTTTGATGGTACTCCACTTCGAATGTCCAGACATATTTTATTTCTCCTTGAATATAAAATTATTAAAACCTTTATTGTAGTGATTTTTTAATAATTTTAGCATATTAAAAGAGCAGATTCAATAAATCTACTTAGTCGTTAGTATTTAGTTAAGAAAATACAAAATTCAAAATACGAGGGATAAAAAATATGAAATATATTTATTTAAAAGGGAGGTTTCGCAGGAGTAGTTCGTTTATGCGCACTTTTAGTTATTTTGTCTTGAATTTTTTTTTCTATTATTTTATTGTTCAGTTTTCCTATCTTTAAATACTTATCTAATTGCTCATAACTTATACCAATTTCTTTTTCATCGGTTTGCCCTTCCCAGAGGCCTGCAGAAGGAGGTTTGTTTATAATTTTTTTGGGAATACCTAAATATTCTGCTAATTCTCTGACCTGGCTCTTCACTAAATTACCTAAGGGTAAAATATCTGCTCCACCATCACCATATTTAGTAAAATATCCTATCATTAACTCACTTTTGTTCCCAGTCCCCACAACCAAATAATTTAATTTATTGGCAAAATAGTACAAAGTTGTCATTCTTAATCGGGGTTTTATGTTTGCTTCTGCTAATTTGAAACTTCCTTCTTTTTCTTCATCATTTAACAGATGAATGAACGAATCATATACTTTTGATACATCAATTATTTTATAAGGAATATTAAATTTATCAACAAAGCCTAAGGCATCATCAATATCAGCTTGAAGACTATGGCAAGGGATAATTATGGCTAAGGTATTTTGGGGAAATATTCTTATGCTTAAGGCTGCTACTACAGCAGAATCCAAACCTCCGCTTAATCCAAATACTATGCCTTGGGCCTTTGCTTCAGTTACCTTATCTTCCATCCAAACACATAATTTTTGCACTAATGCTTCCATAAATTAATTCTCCAATAAATTAATTCACCAATTGACCGATTGACCAATAAATTAATTCTCCAATTCTCCAATTGACCGATTGACCAATTGACTAGTCGTTAGTGAATAGTGAATAGCCGTTAGTATAGAATTAGCGTATAGCGGGTAGCGTTTAGCGTATAATTTTGAATTAGCAAAATACTTATATGAATTAAACTAAAAAGTTAAAGCGAAAAACCATAATTCAAAAATTCAAAACCTATTTCTTAGTTTTTATTTTTGAGTTATAGTTTTGCATTTTGCGCTTTTAACTTTACACTTTATACAATACGCCCCTACTTCTCTCTGTAAACTTGCAACTTGCAACCTGTAAC
>JAYEJO010000191.1:0-23696 GCA_034660595.1 Candidatus Caldatribacteriota bacterium | reverse complement strand
TGCTTAAGATAGCCTGTACTATAATCCGGAACAATACCCGGTATATCAAAGATTATCGATCAATAAACCCTATGTATCTAAAAAGTTTAAAAAGTGCTTGACAAAGTCATAGTGTTTCGCAATGACAATTTTAATATATTCCAGCAACAGCGGCAGGAGCAGGGGGAAAATTCCACCCTAATGTTGTTGTTATTTTTATATTGTTATTGTTCTTAGTTGTTGTTATTAGTGTGGAAAAATTCCACTAGGGGGTGTGGAGAATTTCCACTAGGGTAGTGGAATAATTCCAGTAGGGGGGGTAGGAAAATAATTTTATTTTAGAAAAAAGAGGGTTTTTGGGAATTTTATCGTATATAGTAGTATAATATAGATAAATTCTTAAAAGTAAAAACCGAGTACGTATAATTTGGAAATTAAACTTTTTGTGATAAGGAGGTAAAAATCATGAAATTTTTCCGATTTATTGGCTCATTTGCTTTTGTAGTTGGACTTTTTACTGCTATCTTTGTGGGAGGACTCTGGCATGTATATTATAATCCCATGTTCCCTTGGTGGTTAAAGATTGCCATTTACTGTCTTTTAGGTGGTATCCTGCTGGTTTTACTGACAGTAGCCCTTGAACAGAAAAAAGGCAAAGCTGAAGAAGAAGAACTCCCAACCGATGAGATAAAGACTAGCATATTACTTCAGAACTCTGCTCAAGTCCCAGGTAGTGAGATTACTAAGGTTTTAGGTTTAGTCAAAGGACATACTATCTTTGCTATCTGGATTGGAAAGGATTTATCTGCCATAGTGAGACTTGTTCTTGGTGGTGAGTTGATTGAGTATACCGAGATGATGGGGAAAGCTCGTACAGTAGCTTCTAATCGGATGATAGCTCAGGCCGAAGAATTGGGAGCAGATGCCATTATTAACGTACGTTTTGTGACTACCAGTGTTATAGGTAGTGCTGCTGAGCTTTTAGCCTATGGCACAGCTGTTAAGCTCAAGAAAGCAAAGACTTAAATATTGAAAAGCGGGTAGATTCGTTAGATTGATAACTGACCAAAAGATTGATAGAATATTAAACAAAAGGACAAAGGGAGTGATTAAGTTAAGTATATTTTTTGTGGAGACCCATACTCATCTTGATTTAATAAAGAGGAATGCTCAGGAAGTAGTAAAGGATGCAGCAGAAAAGAAAGTAACCAAGATGGTTACCATAGGGATTGATTTGGAATCCAGTAAAATTGCCCTGGAATTTGCCTCTCTTTTTGAAGGAGTTTATGCTGCTATCGGTTTTCATCCTCATGAAAGTAAATTTTTAGATGAGGAGAATTTAAAAGAATTAGAGAAATTAGCTATAGCCAAAAAGAACAAGGTAGTGGCTATCGGAGAGACAGGCCTGGATTATTATTGGAACCATAGTACTTTGCCTTGTCAGATGGAGGCTTTTAAGAAACAGATAAACCTGGCTCGGAAATTAAATTTACCTCTTATTATCCACGACCGTGAGGCTCATCAGGATACTCTAAAGATTCTGGCTGAGGAGGCTAAAGGGTTAAAGATACTTCTACATTGTTTTTCCGGGGATTTAAATATGGCCAAGGCATGTATAGGACGGGGTTATTATCTGGGGATAGGCGGAGTAGTAACTTTTAATAATGCTAAAAAACTTAGAGCCATAGTGAAAGAAGTTTCTCTGGAAAGTCTGGTTTTAGAAACTGATTCACCCTATTTAGCTCCCCATCCTTTTCGTGGAAAACCCAATGAACCGAAGTATATCCCTTTGATTGCCGAAAAGATTGCCGAAATAAAAGGAATTAGTTTGGAAAAAGTAGCAGAAGTCACCTCTTGTAATGCTCAAGAATTTTTTGGAATTTGAAGGAGAAGAAGGACAAAAATATTGACGAAAAGATTATATTACGAAGATTCTTATTTAAAAGAATTTAGAGCTAAAGTTTTAAAGAAGATAAAAATAGATAATCAGCCGGCAGTTGTTCTGGATGAAACCGCTTTTTATCCTACCTCCGGAGGCCAACCCTACGATAAAGGAGTTATACAGGATGTTCCGGTTGTTGAAGTTGTAGAAGAAGGCGATGAGATAATTCATATTTTAAAAGAAGAGCTGAAAGAAAAAATAAATTGCGAAGTAGTCGGAAAGATAGATTGGGAGAGAAGGTTTGACCATATTCAGCAACATTCGGGGCAGCATATCTTATCCGGGGCTTTGATGAAGTTATGGAGTGCTGAAACCGTATCTTTTCATTTAGGAGAAGAAGTTTGTACTTTGGATATTGCAAAAGAAAAGCTAACCGAAGAGGAAGCCAAAAAAGCAGAGGAATGTGCTAATGAAATTATCTTTGATAATAGATCTGTAAAGTGTTATTTTGTGGAGGAAGTAGAGGATTTAAAGAGATTAAATTTGAGGAAAGTACCTGAAAAAACGGGAAAGATAAGAATAATTGAAGTAGAAGATTTCGACCTTTCTGCCTGCGGAGGAACTCACTGTCAGGCAACCGGAGAAGTGGGATTGATTAAAATTACTAAATGGGAAAAGAGAGGAGAAAAAATCCGCCTGGAGTTTATCTGCGGAAGGCGTGCCTGGAAAGATTATTTCTGGAAAAATGAATTGATCAAAAATATTTCCAATAAATTAACCATTAAGGATTCCGAAATGGGAGAAGCCATAGATAGGATGCTTGAGGAGAGAAAAGAAATCAGGAAGGAATTAAAGGAATTTAAAGAAAAATTACAGGATTATGAAGCGAAAAGATTGATTGATGAATCTTCTTTGAAAGATGACGGGATAAAGATTATAAGTAAAATATTTGAAGATAAAAAATTTCAGGAAGTAAGGGAATTGGTTCAGAAGATTATTAATCTGGATGACAATGTAGTGGTATTAGCCGCAATTAAGAGTAAAGGAGAAGGGGCGAAGATATTGTTTGCCTGTTCCAGAGCCTTAAAGTATGACATGAATGGGTTGACAAGAAAAGCGGCAAAATTTATTGAAGGCCAAGGAGGCGGAGCTCCTAATTTTGCTCAAGCAGGAGGAAAAAAGGCTGAGGGAATTGAAGATGCTCTGAATTTTGCTTTAGAGCATCTTCAGGAATTTATTAAAAAATGAGAAAAAATGGAAAATTAATAAATAAATTAGTTTCTGGGGCGGTTCTTCTCTTAATAGTTTTCTTACTGATAAATTTTAATTCGTTTTCTGCCGAAAGAGATTTAGATAAGGAGCAAAAATTAGGGAAGAAACTATCTGAAGATATTGAGAAAAAATATGAAGTGGTTGAAGATTTAAATCAAAATTCATTGATTACTGAGATTGGTAATAAATTAGCCAAAGCTTCTGAGATGAGAGAGATGCAATTTCACTTCAGGATATTAAAGGAGGACGGACCCAACGCTTTTTCTATTCCGGGCGGATATATTTATGTAACTTATGACCTGTTTGATTATATCCAGTCAGATGATGAAATGGCCGGTATTTTAGCTCACGAAATTGCCCACGTAATCCACAATCATGCCTTAAAGCAAACTAGAGATAATACTAAATTTACCTTATTAACTATTTTAGCCGTTCTTTTAACCAGGGAGCCGGATGTAGGTATATTAGGGAAGCTTACTACTATAACTCTTCTTAATCAATACAGTCGGGAGTATGAAGAAGAAGCAGATTTAACTGCCGTAGACCTCCTAATCAAGACGGGATATAATCCGGTAGGTTTTTTAACTTTTTTGGAAAGATTGTATACCCGGGAAATGTTTAAGCCAGAAATAAATTTGGGAATATTTCAAACTCATCCCGAGACTGAAAATAGGATTAATTACGTAAAAGATAAATTAAAAGAAAGAGGAATAGATATTGATAGGCGGGCTACCACTGATTATCTTAAAGTGAGCTCTAAATATATATTAAAAGATTCCTTTTATACGGGCGTTATCTGTATTGATGATATTCCTGTGTTAAATTTAACTTTTCCCAAGAGAGAGGAAATTTATCTTAAAATGGTAGAAGCTACTCAAAACCTGGATAAATTTCTTAGTATCGATTTGAGCCCCTATGAGATAAATATCTTAGCGGAGGGAACTACCTCTACGCTCCTGATTCGTAATAATAAAATAATTTCTTTAGATGATTCAGAAACAATTTATTTAAGAAAAACTGCTGAAGAAGTCTTGCGTGAAACCAAGAATAAGATTAAGCTGGTGCTTTGGGAATTCAGACTTAATATGCCTTTTGATGCTAAAGAAGATTTAAAAGATTAGGTAGAGACAAAAAAATATTTTATTTGATTTTACGGAAAAAAATGCCCGTCCCTTGTTGCGGACGGGCATTTTTTCATTTTAGTTTATTTCATTAAATACGAATTTCTTATGTTCGTTCTAGTCTAAAATACTCCTATGCTTTTAAGGAAGACTATAAAGATAGCAACAGGAGCAACATATTTAATGAGGAAGCGATAACCGCTGCCTAAAGTAATAGCACCCTTTGCGCCTGTATTTCCTTCTTCGACTGCCTTATCAGTTCCCCAGTACCAACCAATGAAGATGCAGAGTAGGAAACCGCCCAAAGGCAGAAGTATATTAGAAGCTATAAAATCAAGAGAATCAAGAATATCTCTTCCACCGAGGATCTTTACATTAGACCATGTTCCTAAACCTAAAGAAGAAGGTATTCCCAGGAGGAATATAACTATACCCATAATCCAAACTGCTTTTTTACGATCCCATTTTGCCTCATCAATGAAGTAAGCAGAGACAACCTCGAGTAAGGAAATTGCCGAGGTAAGGGCAGCGATGGTCAGCAGGAAGAAGAATAAAATTCCGAAGAAGTGACCAACCGGTCCCATAGCTGCAAACACAGCCGGGACAGTAATAAAGGTTAAGCCTGGGCCTGCACCGGGTTCCAAACCAAATGCAAAAACTGCCGGGAATATAGCAAAACCAGCTAATAAAGCGATTCCAGTATCAGCACCGGCAATCCAGTAAGAGTTAACAGGAATATCCTGGTCCTTTTTAAGATAACTACCATAAACTATCATACAACCCATCCCCAAACTTAATGAGAAGAAGGCCTGACCTAAGGCAGCTAAAATTCCTTCTGCGCTTAATTTGCTAAAATCCGGTTTCAGATAGAAAGATAATCCTGCACCTGCTCCAGGCAGGGTGACTGAACGAATGATCAAGACTAACATTATTAAAACTAACATTGGCATTAAGATTTTAGAATATTTTTCTATACCCTTTTCAATTCCAGCCGCAACAATTCCTATACACATTGCCATAAATATGGCATGCCAGATTATGGGAGTTGCAGGGGAAGTAATATGACCAACAAAAATATTAGCATGCTCTGCACCGGATGCCATATAAGCACCTGATTTAAATATGAAAGCCACTGCCCATCCTGCAATAACTGAGTAGTAAGAAAGAATAATAAATCCGGCTAATATTCCCATTGCACCGACAATCCACCAGGGGGAGCCAGGTGCCAAGACCTTAAAGGCACCTACTGCGTTTCTTTGAGATTTACGGCCTATTAATAATTCTGAATTCATAATGGGGACACAAATTAAAAGAACAAAAAGTAAATATACTAATACAAACGCTGCGCCACCATACTGTCCGGTGATATAAGGGAATCTCCAGATGTTTCCCAGACCTACGGCTGAACCGGCAGCTGCTGCTATAAAACCGAATTGTGTACCCCAATTGCCTCTTCCTTTAACTTCCATTTAAAAAACCTCCTTGTTTTTTATTTTTTTTGGAAATTTCAATGAATTTTTAAAAAATTAATAAATATATAACATTTCTCGAGACTCCTAAGATAAGCATTTTATTATTTTTTCAGTTAGCATCACCACCTTTAGTTTTAATGGATGCGAAATTTGCAGGTAGAACAGATTTTTTAGGAAAAATAAGTATAGTTAATAAGAATAAAAACAATAATACTCTCTAATTATTATATATACGACATGAATTCAGAAAATCCTTCTTTTTTTTGAAAATATTTTAAATTTTTTTAAAAAAGAAAATATTAATCAGTTTTAGATGGTCAATTAGGTAAGTTAATTTACCTAATTACTATATTTGAAAAGGTACGGGAGTAAAAGACAAGACACAGAAAATTAAAGCGCAGATTCCCAATATTTTTCTTCTTTTATCTAAAGGAGTGAAATCATCTAATGGCGGGGGGTGATTAAATCCAAATATAAGAAGCAAGATAAATAATAAAGTCCATGCTGGATTAACAAATATACAGATAAGGCCTAAAATACCCAAGGTTATATAATAAGCAATTTTGCTATTTTTACCAAACAAGGAATAAATTATGTGTCCGCCATCTAATTGTCCAACAGGAAGGAGATTTAAAGCAGTTACGAACAATCCTACCCAGCCCGCATAAGCTATAGGATGCAGGATTATATCCTGACCTTCAGGAAGATGACCAAACATTATTTTTTCTATAAGTGAGAACAGTATGGAACTCCCCAGAGGCATAACGGGCCCCTCAATTTCTGAAATAACTGCTACTTCTGATAATTTAAGCCCGATTATTATAGTAGGGATAGTGAGGACTAAACCTACAAAAGGGCCGGCTATTCCGATGTCAAATAAAGCTTGACGATCAGGCATAATTCCTTTCATTTTGATAACCGCCCCTAAAGTACCAAAAGGAGATAGAGGGAAGGGGATAAAAAAGGGAAGAGTGACTTCTACCCCGTATCTTCTGCTAACAAAGAAATGTCCCAATTCGTGAGCAAGTAGAATAGTGATTAAAAATAGGGCATACCAGATACCGCCTACAAAAAAACAAGAAACTATAGTCAGAAGAAATAAGATTAAGTGTAAAATTATTCTTCACCCCGCTATATTATTATATTACTTTCTAATCGGTATAAATTTATTATATATTATTCTTCTTTATTTATAAAGACAAAATTCGTATCGCGTATCGCGTATTGCGTAAAATAGAAATAAAAAGATGTAGGGGCGTATTGTATACGCCCTGATAGAGTGGAGCGTAAAGAAAAGATTTAGAAAAAAATAAGATAGAATAAAAAATAAAATCGGATTAATTCTTTTTAATTTTTTTGTTTTGGAGTAAAATGAGTATAGTAATAAAATAGTATCGAGTATCGAGTATATAGTATATAGTGAAGAAAAGAAGAGATAGAATTCAGGAGCCAGAAGACAGGAGTCTGATGTAGGGGTACGATGCATCGTGCCCACAGGTACAAGACTAGAGAATAAAAAAGGATAGATTCCCGTTTTCACGGGAATGACAGAAGATGTAGGGGCGTATTGCATACGCCCTAATGGCTTGATTTATCGAACCTACGAGGAAATATATGAAAGAAGAAGAGATAAAAAATAAGGAAAAAAATACAAAAAAAGTGAGAGCGCATCTTTTAATTTCAGGGAGAGTGCAGGGGGTAGCTTTTCGTTATTATACCCTGGATATTGCCCAAAGTTTGGGAATTAAAGGATGGGTCAGGAATTGTTGGGACGGTAAAGTAGAAATAGTTATGGAAGGGGAAGAAGAGAAAGTAGAACAATTAACAAATTGGTGCTATCGGGGTCCGGGGAGTGCAATTGTAGAAAAAGTAGACATAAAATGGGAAAAATACAGGGGAGAATTCAATTCTTTCGGTATCAGGTGACAGAGGATTTACTCTAATAGTCACGAATTATATTATGAAAGAAAAATTATAAAGAGAAGGCAAAATTAAAAATATTTTCCAATCCATTGATTTTTATACTATAATTTAATAAGGTGCGATAAGTAAGAATAAATTTTCATATTTATTTTGAAAGGGGAAAATAAAATGTGGATTATTTTGGGAGGAATAGCAGCTATAATTTTAGGAGTATTAGGATTGATTAAATGGTGGTTATTGTTTCTAAAAGCTTTAGCAGCCCTGGTGCCTTTTATTTTATTGATTGGTGGAATATTTGCGGTAATAATAGGCATAAGTTCTGTTAAAGAAAGAGCAGAAGAGGAAAGAGAAGAAGCTGCCGAGCAATCTACCGAAAGCGATGAAAGCGATGAATCCTAATCAGAAACAAGATAAACGGTATCTAAGTTAATATATAAAATTTAGAAGGACTTTAAAGGTGAGTAAAGATTTTAAACCTAAACTGAAGAAGCCAAAGTTTAAAGAAGATTTAGAAATTGCCGTAACCATATTAATAATGATATCGGTTTTTTATGCGCTAACCTATTTAGGGGTAGACAAAATATTGAGTACGGCAATTGTAGCCTTGTTGGGAATTTTTATGGAGGTAGCCAGACAAGTTTTTTCTCAAGCTTTATTTATTATCCAGTCAATTCCCTATGTTGGGCCTATTGTAGCCAAAGTAATAGTCTGGCCTTTCTTTATTACTATAAATGGGATAGCGTACCTGGTGACTTTAACCTTTATCAGGATTAGAGGGGTTAAAGAGGTAACCAACGCTAAGCTTTTAACTACTGTTTTTCTCATTGGAATATTATTAGGATTTATTTTAGGCCGGGTTGTTAAAATTATATAGTTAGTTAGCTGGTTAGTTGGTTACCTGGTTAGCTAGTTAAGAAAATAGAAGAAAGAAGCAGAATTCGTATCTCGTATTTCGAAAATAAAGATAAAAAGATGTAGGGGCGTATTGCATACGCCCTCAATAATCTATATAAAACCGTAGGACAGGCGTCTCGCCTGTCTATGTAAATGTAGGGGTTCAATTCATCAAACCCGTTTCGGGTCGGATGAATCCGACCCCTACCTGATGAGAAAATTACCTGTTATCTAAATTAATTGAAGGAGAAAAAATGAATATTATAAAAAAGAAATTTATTTTCATATTTGTTATTTCATTGATTATATTAATTACCATATTTAATCTAAGCGTATGTGCCAGCGATTCAGAAATAATCGGCTTTGATTACTGGTCAAAAGGATTTTATCAGGAAGCCTTTGACCGATGGGCTGATTTTATTAGTGAAAATCCAGATTCTCCGGAAGCAGAAGTTTATTGGATTATGCTTGAAGAGGTTTTAGATAAAGTGGGGAGATATGATGAATTCATAACCCTTTCCCAAGAAATCTTAGATAAAGACTCTAAGAATAAAATTCTTAAAGCCTATGCCCAGGGGCAACTATTCCAATCATATATTAGACAGGGTAATATTTCCCAGGCCAGTCAAGAAGTTGAGAAATTAGGGATGGCCACCGATTGGTTGATAATTGGTCCTTTTGATAATACCGGGAAATCCGGCTTTAAAAAAGTATTTCCTCCAGAAGAAGAGTTCGATTTACAAAAAACTTATAATGGAAAAGACAGCCTTCAGGTAGAATGGTTTAAACCTAAGAAAATTGCCCTTTCCGGTTTTATAAACCTTAATGCCTTCCTTTATCCCAATAATTGGTCAGTAGGTTATGCCTTAACTTATATCTATTCGCCTCAGGGAAGAGTTGCTATTTTTAAGGTAGGAGCAGATGATGCAGTAAAAGTGTGGCTTAATGATGAAGTGGTAATAGAAGAGGATGTTTACCGAAGAGCGGTAATTGACCAGGAAGTGGTACCTGTTTGGCTGAGTGAGGGCTGGAATAAAATCTTAGTAAAGGTTTGCGAAAAAGAGGAAACCTGGGGATTTTATTTTAGGATAACTGATATTGACGGAGAGCTGATTGAAGGATTGAAATATAGTACTGAATATAAAGAGATAGCAAAGGCAGTAAAAGTAAAGCTGACCGAGGAAGAATTGAAAGAAAAAGAGTATCTAAACGATGCTCTTGCTTATTACCGGGAAGAAGTTATTAATCATCCTCAAGATCTGAAGTCACATCTTTTTTTAGGATTAGTATTTCAGAAGAAAGGATTTTTGGATAAAGCAATAGAAGAATTTGAGAAAGCAATTTCTGTAGATTCAAAAAGTGCTTTAGCTCATTATCTTTTGGGCAATGGATATAGACAAAAAGAGAAATTTGATGAAAGTCAGGAACAAATCAAAGAAGCTCTAAAGAATAACCCTGATTTTATTCAAGCTATAATGCAAGTGGGGATAAACTATTACGAGAAGGGATTATACAAAGAGGCCATTGGGGAATTTGAAAAGATGTTAGAAGTGAATCCAGATTCTTTAGAGGCTAATCTATATCTCTCCTGGGCTTACGAAAGAAAAGGGTGGAATTTAGAAGCAAGAAAAAAATTGGAAGAAATCAGGGAAACTAAACCATACTATGTCCTGGTTCAGTATTCTTTAGGTGTCTCATACGAAAGAAAAGGGTGGTATGAAAAGGCAATTAAGCAATATAAAAAGGCATTAGATATTAATCATGATGATAGTCTGAGTCGGGCAAGATTAAGTAGTTTATATTTTCAATTAGGAAAGTTTGAAGAGGGGATTGCTCTTTATAGGGAAATTTTACTCTGGGAGCCCGATAACCCGGAAATTTATAAAAACATAACTGATGGTTATATCAGGATGGGGGAAGAGGCCAAGGCTATCGAAATTTTAGAAGAAGCAAAGGAAATATTCCCCTATAATTCCTCAATATATTCTCAATTAGGCTTTCTCTATCACGAACAAGGAGATGAGGAGAAGGCTATTGGGTTATGGAAGCAAGCTCTGGAGATATCACCCGGATTTCTTCATTTGAGGGATTATATTGATTTTATTTCTGAAAAAGAAGAGGTAGCCGAAGTAGATGCCCGGGAATTAATTACTAAGGCCCCTTCGGCAGAAGAATATCCGGATGCGAGTGCCGCTATACTTTTAGATGAAACAAGGAGGATTATTCATTTAGACGGGACCTCTTCCACGACTTACCATAAGGTAATTAAACTCTTTAATAGGAGAGGGATTGAAAAATTTGGAGAGGTATTTATAACTTACAATGCCTGGGGAGAAAGGATAACCATTAAGAAAGCCCGGACTTTTAAATTAGATGGAACTATAATAGACGCTACTTCCATAAAAGATATTTTTCCCTTAGAGGGGTATCGTCTATACTCCAATATTTCCCAAAAAGTAATTTCTATGCCTGCCCTGGAAGAAGGGGTAACCATTGAATATCAATACACTCTGGATGATTATAGCCGAGGTTTTATTGGTAAAAATTTCCAGGACACTTTCTACCTGCAAGATTTTGAACCTATTCAATTTTGTAGGTATATAATTACTGTACCTGAGGGGGTAGAATTTAAGACGGTTAACTTTAAAACTGATATTGTCCCTGAAGTAAAAAAATTAGATAATAAGACTATTTATTCCTGGGAGGATAGTAATATTAGCCAGATTATCTATGAAAGCGATATGCCTCCTTTCCATAATATTGCTCCCCGAATTACCATAAGCAGTTTTTCTTCCTGGGAAGAAATTGCTACTTGGTATTATGATATATCTCGAGAACAGAGCAAGGCTGATGCTGATATAAAAGCGAAAGTGGCCGAGCTTATTCAAGGGAAGGATACCGATGAAGAGAAGATTAGAGCCATATACCATTATGTAATCTCGGAAATAAGATATCTGGGGTTGGAATTTGGTATAAGCGGACATATGCCTCATGGGGCAGCAGAAATATATAAATACAAATATGGTGATTGTAAAGATAAAGCGACTTTGCTTATTGCCATGTTGAGAGAGGCAGAGATAGAAGCCTATTATGTATTGCTTAGGACCAGATATGGGGGGGAATTAGATCTTAATTTACCAAGTTTTCAATTTGACCATGCTATTGCCGCAGTCTCTCTAAATGGGGAGCTAATGTTTTTAGATGGAACTGCCGAGAACTATGTCTATGGTGATTTACCGGCGATGGATCAGGATGCCTGGGCTATGGTTTTGATTGACGGAGAAGGGAAATTTATGAAAATTCCTGTTCAGCCTGCTGAGGAAAACCAGAGGATAAGGGAAATAAAATTAGATTTAGTCGAGGATGGGTCGATTAAAGCGGAAGCCCTTATCTCTCAATCAGGTATTTTTGCGGCCTACTATAGAAGTATTTTTAAAGACTTAGGAGAAACCAAGAGGGGCGAAGCAATTCAAAATTCTTTGAGTTCAAGCTGCCCTGGTTCTGTGCTGGAGGAATTTAGCTTTTCTGATTTAGCTGACCTTGATATGCCGGTAGAGCAGAAATATAAATTTAGAGTCCCTCATTATGCTAAGAAGATTGGCAATAGACTACAATTTAAACCTTCCATTATTGAAAGGGTAGAATCTACCAGTATTGTGGCCAAGGAAGAGAGAAGATATCCGATGTATTTCTATAACCGATATTGTACCCAGAATATAATAGAAATTACTATACCGAAGGGATATGTGGCAGAGAGAATTCCAGACGATGTCGATTTAGTTCTACCGTTTGCTTCTTATAGGGTGAAATATTTGGTGGAAGATAATACTATAAGATATGAAAGATATTATAAATTTAATACCTTTGAAATATCTAAAGAAGATTATCCATCTTTTAAGGAATTTATTGAACGAATTGCCAAAGAAGATGCTCAAGAGATAATTCTAAAACAATAAATAAAGTCAGATAAATAAAAGTTGACAAAAATACTCATATATAATATAATTTTTTCACGTGGTTATTTAGGAAGGCGGAAAAGGTGTAAAAGGAGGAAAATAGTTTTATGAAAAGGATTTATATGGATCATGCGGCAACTACGCCTACTGATGTAGAAGTAGTTAAAGCAATGGAACCCTATTTCTCTTTGAAATACGGGAATCCTAATAGTGTTCATTCCTTTGGGCAGGAAGCAAGAGAAGCAGTAGAAGAAGCCAGAGAAAAGATAGCTCATTTAATCGGAGCAAATCCTTCAGAAATTGTTTTCACCGCCGGAGGGACAGAGGCAGACAATTATGCTATAAAAGGAATAGCCTGGGCTAACCGGGAAAAAGGGAATCATATTATCACTTCGAAGATAGAGCACCATGCTGTACTGCATTCCTGTCAGTTTTTAGAGAAACAGGGGTTTAAGGTTACTTATTTACCGGTTGATAAATATGGTCTGATAGACCCCGAAGATGTGAAAAAGGCGATTACTGATAAGACGATATTGGTAACCATTATGCATGCTAACAACGAGATTGGCACCATTGAGCCGATTAAAGAAATCAGTAAAGTAGTAAAAAAAGCAGGAGTATATTTTCACACTGATTCAGTCCAGACTACCGGGCATATTCCCATAGATGTCAATGATTTAGGAGTAGATATGTTATCGATGTCCGGACATAAATTTTACGGTCCTAATGGTGTAGGGGCACTGTACCTAAGAAAGGGAACCAGGATAGTCAATTTAATAGACGGCGGTTCTCAGGAAAAAAATAGAAGAGCCGGTACAGAAAATGTAGCAGGAATAGTTGGATTAGGCAAAGCTGCTGAACTGGTAGAAGAAAGTCTGACTCAAGGCAAAGAGAAGGAGATTGTAAGATTAAGAGATAAATTGATTAAAGGGATTATGGACAAAATAGAAAATGTTCGTTTGAACGGCCATCCAACTAATAGATTACCTGGAAATGCTAATTTATGTTTTGAATTTATTGAAGGGGAATCGATGCTTTTAAGTTTGGATATGGAAGGCGTTGCCGCTTCCAGTGGTTCAGCCTGCACCTCTGGTTCGTTAGAACCATCTCATGTGCTATTAGCTACAGGACTTCCTCCGGAGATAGCCCACGGTTCTTTAAGATTAACTTTGGGAGAAGATAATACAGAGGAAGAAATAGATTATGTGATAAATATATTGCCGGGGATTATTGAAAAATTAAGAGTTCTCTCTCCTTTTAAGGGGAGTTGGGAAGGACTTAAATAGTCGTTAGTGTATTAGTCGTTAGTCGTTAGCAAAGATAAGATTAAGAAGGAATGGAATACAAGATAACTCGTTAGTAAGAAGTTAGCGTGGAGCGTATAGCGTTTAGCGGATAGTTTAAGAATGAAAAACCAAAAACGCAAAACCATAAATTAAAATTAAAAATTAAAGATAAAATCGATTGGAAAACTAAGCAAGCAGTATGTTAAGATATATTTTATCAACGTAGGACAGGCGTCTCGCCTGTCTATGTAAATGTAGGGGTTTAATTTATCGAACCCGTTAATCGTAAGACTTAGAATTAAGAAGGAGAATTGTTGAATGGGTATGTATAGTGATAAAGTAATGGAACATTTTAAAAATCCTCATAATGTAGGAGAGATTAAAGATGCCGACGGTATAGGAGAGGTCGGTAATCCTATTTGTGGGGACATAATGAAGATTTATATCAAGGTAAAAGATAATAAGATAATTGATTGCAAGTTTAAAACTTTTGGTTGTGGAGCAGCTATTGCCACCAGCAGTATGATCACCGAGATGGTCAAGGGAAAAAATATTGATAAGGCTTTAAAAATTTCTAATAAAGCTGTTGCTGAGGCCTTGGGCGGGCTTCCACCCATTAAAATGCATTGTTCTAATTTAGCAGCTGATGGTTTATCGAAAGCCATCGAAGATTATAAGAAAAAATCTATAGTCAAAAAATAATAACTATAAACTAATTTAAGAGGTTCTTGTATGATGCCAATGTTAAGCGTAAGTGAAGTTTCTTTAATGGCGGCTTTCGTAGCCGGCCTTTTCTCATTTGTTTCTCCCTGTGTTTTACCCTTAGTGCCGGGGTATATCTCCTTCGTTTCGGGGATATCTTTAGAGGATATAGAAAAAGGTAAAAAACAAAATAAGAGTACCATAATTGTAAGTTCTTTATTTTTTATTCTCGGATTTTCTTTAATATTTATTCTTTTAGGAGCTACAGCCACTTTTTTGGGTAGTTTTTTATTAGAAAAGGCCTTCATTTTAAAGAAAATAGGGGGAATTATAATTATAATTTTTGGAATACATATGTCAGGTATGTATAGAATAAAATTTTTAGATTACGAAAAAAGGGTTTATAGTAAAACCAAACCAGTTAACATTATAGTAGGCCCCTTTTTAATGGGCCTGGCCTTTGCTTTTGGCTGGACTCCCTGTGTGGGACCTATTCTGGCCGGAATATTAATCTATGCCGGGACTCAGGAAACAGTTTATCAGGGCATTTTATTACTTACCATTTATTCAGCCGGCTTGGGAATCCCTTTTTTATTGACTGCCCTGGCCATCAATAAATTTTATTCCTTTTCCAGTAAAATTAAAAAGCATTTCAAAGCCATTGAGTTAGTTGGAGGAGTGTTGTTGATACTGATCGGCGGTTTGATTCTTACTGATAATTTTCAAAGGATAGTAACTTATTTTATTAAGTAAAAAATAATCGACTTTGAAAATTAAAATTGTGCAAAGTTGACAAAGTAATAAAAATAAATTTAAATATAAATAGAAGGGATTTGAAGCAAGTATGAAAATGTTTTTCACAAGAAGAAATAAAATAATAGTTTTAGTAATCCTATTAGTAATAATATTTTTTTTCGGACTAAAATCATTATTTTATTTTAAAATAGACGAACAGAATGCAGAAGCAGTAGAACAAGCTAAGCCATTAACCCTTAACTGGCTATCTTATGATGAGGGGCTAACCCTTGCAGAAAAGGAAAATAAATATGTTTTGATCTATTTTTATACTGATGAATGTAGCTGGTGTAAAAAAATGGTTGACCAAACATACTCCAATGAAGAAGTAAAAAAGATACTCTCTGATAAATTTGTAGCTGTTAAAATAGATGCGAGATCAGAAAACAAAGTAATGGAAAACGGGGAAGAGATTTCCGAAAGAAAATTGGCTACATTGTACCAAGTTAGTGGTTATCCCACTACCTGGTTTTTAGATAGCAATCATAGCCGAGTTGCCCCTTTGCCGGGATATGTTGCTACAGAGCAATTTATTCCGGTATTAAATTACATTGGTGAAGGATGGTATAAAACCATTTCTTTTAAAGAATATATGGAAAAAATATAATTAATGGGCTAATAATTAAAAATAGTTTTAGTCAATATAAGAGGTCAAGGAATTGTAATAGTGTTTATAATTTGCCTTGACCTTTTTTTATAAGTAAAATAGAGGCGATAAGAAGAAAGATAATTGGATTGGATGATGATTAGTACAAAGGAAAAAATCAATAACATATTAGAAGAGATTGAAAAAATCAGCCAGGGAGAAGAGGTTGTAGTGGCTTTTTCGGGGGGATTAGATAGCACTGTAGTTTCTGCTTTAGCCACCCGTGCCTTGGGGAGAGAAAAAGTTGAAGCGATTTCGGTCAGCTTTGGAGAATACAGCTACAGTAAGGGTTTAAGAAATATTCAAGATATCAGTATGGCTTTAGATTTGAGACTAAAGATTGTTCAGGGAAAGAAAGAGCAGGAGAAAGTTTTAAAAAAGGGCCCGGCCTGTAATAAGTGTACCAGGATAGCTAAATTGGGAAAAGTTAAGAGGGAAGCCCAAGGAAGACTGGTATTGACTGGTTCGAACCAGAGTGATACCTGGGGGAAGAGGGGCTTAAAACTATATGATGGTTTTTATACTCCCCTTTTAGAGTTAAACAAGGAGGAAATTCGAAAAATTGCTGATTATCTTAGTATAGAGATCTTACAGATAGGGGAAAACAAATTTAGAGAGGGCTGCAAGCTAAAACACTTACTTAAGCCTTTAGCGGCTCCTTATTATCATGGCCAGGCAGCAGCAGAAGCCAATGAACTATTATTAAGTATTTTAGAAAAAGAGAGGTATGAATCTGTTTTAGCTAACGTGAAAATTATTGGGCCCTTAAATAAGAATATAGGATTAGTAAATGTATTCCCTTTGCCTGAAGAAAAATTAAAGAGGAAAATTATTGAAGAATTAAAAAAAGTGAAAGCTTTGGAGCAAGTTGAATTTTTGGATAAACCGATTAAATTGATTATTAAAGCCAATAAAGGACAATTTGATAACCAGCATTCCCGATACTGGTTAGAAAAGGGGAGGTTGCAGCCTGATTTTTCAGTCCCCATAGAAGTGGAATGGTTGTTAACTACCAACAAAAGTTTGTCTACTTTTCAAGTTATTGATTACAAAATAAACGAGTAGTATAATAAAATCGTAACGCGTCTGTCGTATATCGTGTATAGCGAAAAACGAAAAGCGCAAAACGCAAAACCATAGCTCAAAATTTAAAATTTAAATATAAAGTATCGTATATTTAGTTTCGTATATCTTATCTCGCATGTTATACAGTAAAAATAAAAACCAAAGAAGCAAAAACAGAACTTAAAATTTAAAATTTAAGAAAAAGTTTTGAATTTTAAATTATGGCTTTTCGCTTTTCGCTTTAAATTTTTGGTTTTAATGATATAAGGGTTTGATTCATCAAACCCGGAAAAAATACAGTAAGGAGGATATAAGATGTCTAATCAAAATTTATCTGAATTTGATATTCAAGAGGCCATCAAAGATGTAGCGAATTTTATGGGGGTTGCTGCTCGTACAGCACCAAAATCTGCTGGTAAAGATTATGTAGTAGTTAAAGCAATTTATGGAAAAGATATAGTCAGATTAGCTGATGAGATGATTCATTATGGCGAAGAAACGGGTAAGAAAAATTTCGACCGTGATGGGGATAACGTCAAAAATTCCCTGGCTGTTTTATTGATAGGTTTAAAAGATGCAAAATCTCTCGGCTTGGATTGTGGTGCCTGTGGGTATGATCGGTGTGCCGACCGAATTTCCCATAAGGGTAGTGAATTTGATGGGCCTCAATGTTCTTTCAGGCTTTTAGATATGGGAATTGCTATTGGATCAGCGGTAAAAACCGCCGGGATAATGAATGTAGATAATCGGATAATGTATCGTGCAGGAGTGGCAGCCAAGAAAATGGGCCTAATAGACGCGGATTTTGTAATGGGTATACCTTTATCAGTAACTGGTAAGAGCATTTTCTTTGACCGATAAATCTAATTAAACTACTACTTATTTTTTAAAAGAACGCGAAATTAAATTACTGCGAAAAAATTGCTCAGTATTTTTATAGAAAAATGAGAAAAATTAACCCTTTTTAATAAATATACTGACATTCACCGAGTAAACATTGCGAAAAAAACAAAATAGAGTTTAAGTAAAAGAATTCAGAAAGTCTTTATTTGTCGCATTTTTTTGCAAAGATATTTTAAAAAATAAATATTCTGGAGGTTATTTTTAAAAAATTGGCACAGTAATTGCTCCTATTATTGGTTAGAACAAAAAAAATAAGAAGGAGGTGAAACAGATGAAAACGAAGCTGATTGTGCTAACCTTAGTAGTTGCACTAACTGTAGTCTTTTTAGGATTTGCTCAATCTTCTTATGCTCAGCAAACTACACCTTTGATAAAACAGAAGATGCAGCAGCAAGCCAGCAATGAATTCAGGGAGGTGATGAAGAAGCGTTTAGAAAATAGTCCTGCTGTAAAGATGAAAGAATTAATTGAATCTCTTAACCTGACCGAAGAACAAAAGATTGAAATAAGGAAAATAAATCTTGATTTTCAAAAAGCTAAACTTGAACTTAGAAACAACATTCGAATAAACTACTTAGAAATTAAATCCTTATTTTTAGATACAAAACTTGATACATCAAAAATTCGAGCAGAATTACAAGAAAACGCCAATTTAGAAGTTGAATTAAAGATGAAAAAGATTGAAGAGTATTTAGCCATAAAAGATTTATTGACAGCAGAACAGCAGGAAAAGTTGCCCTTGGGCATGCCTTTGCATCTATTTGAATTACACGATGTTGCTTCTAAAAGACTGAAAACAGGTTTTTAAAAAAAATAAAAAATTACTTTATTAGATAGGGAAAGATTAATCAGGTCTTTTCCTATCTATTTTGAAAATTAAATCTATAGTGAGGTGTTGGAAATATGTTAAAAATTAAATCATTAAAAACCAATCGAAACTTTATATTTGCCGCAGTTTTAGTCTTTTTTCTTTCTTTAAGTTGGGCAGGTGCTGTAAGCGCAGAAACCGAACAAACCAAATCTTATCTGTCTCTCGAGGCTTTAAGTAATGATATCGCAGATATTGCAGAAAAAGTCGGACCGGCTGTAGTGAATATAGATACGGTGAGAATGATAACAACCGAATATCCTTTTTTTGAAGACCCCATATTAAGACATTTTTTTGGAGACAAATTTAAGGAATATAGTAGAACAATTCCTCAAAAAGGTACCGGTTCCGGATTTATCATAAATCAAGAGGGATATGTACTTACTAATGAACATGTAGTGCGTAAAGCAGATAAGATAAAAGTTACTCTTTCTGATGGCAGAGAATTTGATGGAAAAGTGATAGGTTCAGATGTAACTTCGGATATGGCTATAGTGAAAATAAAGGCAGACCATCTGCCTACCGTTACTTTAGGCAATTCAGATGAACTAAGAGTCGGAGAAATTGTGATAGCTATCGGCAACCCTTATGGGCTCCAACAGACTGTAACTATGGGCGTAGTTAGCGCTAAAGGCCGTTCTATCCCTACGGGAATAGAAGGACATGTTTATAGAAATTTCATTCAAACCGATACCGCTATCAATCCTGGAAATAGTGGTGGTCCATTGCTCAATATAAAAGGAGAAGTTGTGGGAATAAATACCGCTATTATTCCCTATGCTCAGGGCATCGGATTTGCCATTCCCATTAATATGGCTAAAAGAAATATAGATGATCTTATTAATTTAGGTAAAGTGAGAAGGTCATGGTTAGGTGTGTATATTCAGGAGGTTACCCCGGAAATTGCTAAACAATTTAACTTACCGGAAGATGCTAAGGGAGTTTTAGTTGGGGATGTGGTTAAAGATAGTCCGGCGGAAAAATCTGGAATAAAAAGAGGAGATATAATTATAAAGGTTAATGATGAGGAAGTTAATTCTCCGGGAGAACTTCAAGACAAAATAAGAGATATTAATATTGGTGAAAAAGCGAACATAGAAGTTATTCGGGATGGCAAATCAATAAGGTTTATAGTAAAAATTGGTGAAATGCCCACCGTGGAAGAGGAAGGCAGTGAATTTTCTAAAGAGAAAGTATTTTCCGTGCAAACCGGATTAAAAGTTGAAGCAGTTACTTCAGAAATTGCTAAAGAATTAGAGCTGCCCTGGGTAAAGGGACTGGTGATTGCTGAGGTAATTCCGGGAAGTTCAGCAGATGATATGGGTTTACAGAGAGGAGATGTAATTTTAGAAGCAAATCGGGTTGAAGTATCTTCTGTTGAAAAATGGGAAGAAGTAATCAGCAGATTAGAAACGGGAGATACATTACTATTATTAGTATTTCGTAACCGTCATACCTACTATGTTCCGATAAAAGTAGAGAAGATCGACTGAGAAATTAGCAATTCAGTATCGAGTATCGAGTATCGAGTATCGTGTATCGAGTTAGGGATATAGCATAATAATAAAGACTTGGGAAAGAAAAAGAACAAAATCAAGCGTAGGGGCAGACCTTGTGTCTGCCCGTTATTTTATATTTATGTGTTCGTTTGTGCAAACTTTTTCTATCTTTTCTTTCTCTTTCTAAACTTGATACTATATACTCAATACTCGATACTGTTTTTCAGCTTTTTTAAAATTAATTTTAAAATATGGTAAAATATTAGAAATATTTAAAGGATGAGACGGTTTATAAAATTGAAAAAAGAGAAGAATCATAAATTATCTACACCTTTTCGAGAAGGGAATGTTGTTTTCGCTTTAATTATTATCTTGCTTCTTGCCCTATTGTTGGGTTCCTTGACTTACAAAGAGGTACAAAAAGAAAGATATTATTTATGGGAATTAGCCCGCTCGGAAGGATTAAATATTGCCTTTTCTATCCAGACTCTTGGTCCCCGGTTTATCTTAAATGAAAATGCTTTAAAAGATATCTTGGTTCTTTTAAAAAAAGAAGGGGTAAGTTATATTGATATTTGTAATGATAAGGGGATAATATTATTCAGCACTGAAAAAGAGAGGTGGAAAAACACCATAAAAATCCTTAATCCGGGTAAAGTAAATTTTGTAAATACCCAAGATAAAAAGGGTGACAGAATACTTCAAGTAATAAAACCCTTCAATCTTGATATTGATAAACAACTGGATATCTGGAAGGTTTTGCCAATCAGAAATAGCTATTTGGTAGTAGGGGTAAACTTAGAAGGATATTATAGTCGATTGAACCAGACCAGAAGGAGAATAATTTTAAATTACAGCATTATAATGGCCCTTGTGTTATTTGGGATTTATGTAATTTTTAAATTACAAGAGACCTATATTGTAAAAAAGACCTTGAATGAAATGAAGGATTATACCACAAAATTGTTGGAGACTATGGATAATGCGGTAATTTCAGTGGATAATAAGGGCAACATTAAAACTTTTAACCGTAAGAGTGAAGAAATTTTTGGTAAAAAGAGGGAAGAAGTATTAAACCAAGATTGCCAGGAAGTACTGAATTTAAATGTTGATGGGAAATCTCTCTTTAAAAAGTATCTTTTAGAGAAAAAAAATATTGCACGGGAAATAATTTTAGACGAAAAGGGATTAAAGAAAAAAATATTAGACATTAATACTTCATTTTTAACAGATGAATCCGGAGAAATAACCGGTGTGGTAGCGGTGATAAGAGATGTAACCGAAATCAAGGACTTAAATGAAGAGGTGGCACGCCATAAAAGATTGGCTGCTCTGGGAAAATTATCTGCCGGGATTGCCCATGAAATCAGGAATCCTTTAAGCTCAATCAGGGGGTTGGCTCAATTTGTTTATAATTCATTCTCCAAGACCGATGAAAGAAAAGAAGACTTAAATACTATTATTCAGGAAGTAGATAGATTAAATAAATTAGTGGTTCAGGTTTTAGATTTCGCCAAACTGAAAAAACCAAACTTAGCCCGTTTTTCTTTAAATGATTTAATAAGAAAGATAGCTGAATTATTTAAATTAGAGATAAAAGATAAGCAGATTAAATTTAGCCTGGAACTTTCCCCGGATATTTCTCAAATTCAAGCTGATGAAGACCAGGTAAGGCAGATTTTAATGAATGTAATTATTAATGCCATTCAGGCTATCCCCAAGGAAGGGGAAATCAAAATTAAAACTAAAAAAGCTCTTTTAAAAGGAGAACCGGCTATAAAATTAATTATTGAAGATAGCGGGATTGGTATCCCTGAAAAAGATTTTACTCAAATATTTGACCCTTTCTTTTCCACCAAAGAGAAGGGTTCCGGATTGGGTCTTTCTATAGCATACAAGCTTATAGAGGCTCATCGGGGAGAGATCAAAGTTGAATCCAAAGAAGGGGAAGGAACAAAGTTTGTTATTTTTCTACCTCAAAAAGGAGGGAAGTAATTTTGCGAAAAATATTAGTAATCGATGATGAACAAAATATAAGAAAAATGTTAATCCGGGTATTATCTCCGGAGGGATTTATAGTTAAAGAAGCTGGTAATGGCATAGAGGCTCTGAAAAGATTACAGGAAGAAAATTATAGTTTGGTATTATTAGATCTTAAAATGCCCGGTTTAAATGGCATAGAAACATTAAAGAAGATAAGAGAAAATGATTTAAATCTACCGGTTATTATGATGTCTGCTTATGGGAGTATCCCCGAAGCTGTGGAAGCAATGAAATTAGGGGCTTTGGATTATTTAATAAAACCTTTCGATATTGAAGAACTAAAAATTATAATTAAAAGAGCAATTAAGCAATATGAATTAGAAGTGGAAAACATCTACTATCGAGAGGAAGAAGAGAAGAGATTTAACTTTGACGAAATTATTGGAAAGAGTAATTCTATAAATAAAGTTTTAGAAATGGTGAAAAACGTATCTCCTACTACTGCTACTGTGCTCATCACCGGCGAAAGTGGTACCGGGAAAGAATTGATAGCCCGGGCAATACATAAAAACAGTCTGCGTAAAAATGGGCCATTTGTAGTGGTAAATTGTGTAGCCTTTTCCACCAATCTCCTGGAGAGCGAACTCTTTGGACATGAAAAAGGCTCTTTTACCGGAGCTATTGCCAGGAGGATAGGTCGTTTCGAAATGGCAAACGGAGGAACTATTTTTTTAGATGAAATAGGAGAGATAGACCCCGCTATCCAAACAAAATTACTTAGAGTTTTACAGGAAAGGGAGTTTGAAAGGGTAGGAAGTTCCAGGAGCATTAAAGTTGATGTACGAATATTATCTGCCACCAATAAAGATTTAAAAAAAGAAGTAGAAGAAAGAAGATTTAGAGAGGATTTATTTTACCGGCTAAATGTCTTTAACGTAGATGTTCCTCCTTTAAGGGAAAGGAAAGAGGACATTCCTTTAATTGTGGAGCACCTTATCGGTAAATATAATAAAATATTAAATAAAAAAGTGAAAAAAGTTTCTGCAAAAGCTATGGAATTACTGCTGGATTATGATTATCCCGGTAATATAAGAGAGTTGGAAAATATTATTGAGCGAAGTATGATTATGGCAAAAGATGAAATAATTGATGAAAAATATTTCAATTTTATACACAAAGAAACATATATTAAAAAAAAGGGGACTTTGAAAGAAGCAGAAAAAGAGTTAATTATAAAATATTTAATCCAAAACAAGGGAAATCGCACTAAAACAGCAGAGATTTTAGGTATAAGCCGCAGAAGCTTACAGAACAAGATTAAAGAATACCAAATAAATTTATAAGTCAAAAAAGGGGACAGGCTACTTTTTTGAAATAGACAGGCGAGACGCCTGTCCTACGGGAGGGGGAGGGAATTATAAATTTTCTATTTCCTTGTTTTGCAATTATT
>JAYEJO010000190.1:0-1496 GCA_034660595.1 Candidatus Caldatribacteriota bacterium | reverse complement strand
GTCCAGGTTTAAGTTTTAATTAATAAATTATTTACATCTAAATAATTTATTAATTAAAACTTAAACCTGGACTAAATTTAAATCAGAATTTTTAACTTTTTGACTACCTAAAAATTTATCTCTATACCAGAATCTTACTTCAGATACGCCAGATTCTTTATTTGGTATTATCCGAAGTTGGATGCTCTCGTGTAGTGGAGCTTTGGGTACTTTTAATTCAAAATTATTTATAGAAACTTTGCGATAAGGGTTTACCATTCTTTCTACCCTTAAACAGAAGATATCCTTGCTTGATAAAAATGGTGGCCTTATCCTAAATTCTCTAAAGAGAGTTCTTTTCTCTCTTATTGCTCTTTGAAATCTAATATAAGGTATCTCCCCGGTGGTAGAATGAAATATTCTGTAATTATATCTTTGGACAAGGTAATTCAGGATTAATTGGGCTTTTTTAATATCCCTGATATTTTCTCTGTAACAGGTCCTTACTAATTGGTCCTGAATCCACCTGTAAGGTCTTTCAATCTTACCCTTGGCCTGCGGAGATAGAGCATAGGTTACCTTTACCCTACAGTCATCTAAAACCTGTTTCCACTGCGGATTAGCCTCATCAGTAAGTTTGTAGTGGTTTCTCCAGAAGGAATCTCTACCCTGTACAAACCTAAAGATTGAATGACTATCTACATAATAGGCCAGAGGGAATCCATATTTCAATAAAACTGCCTCTAAAGCCAGGATATGTTCCCAGGTGGTCTCTCTTTCTACTAAAACAGCATAGAGAATAAGCCTGCTGTAATCATCGATTGAGGTAATCAGATACCATTTATCAGAAGCATAAGGGGCAAACTGATGATGAGAAGAATCATGTTGAATAAGTTCTCCCGGATAATTGGTTATTACTTCTCTATCATGAGCTTTTCTCTTCGGCTTAATAAGGTAAAAGCCATTTCCTTTTGCCCGGTTGATGATAGTAGAAAGAGATACCCTCTGGTTATAATCATTTACCAAGATATCTTTTATATAACTGTAATTGTAACATTTAATCGGTACCCCTTTTGCTTTGATTAAATCTTTTTCTCTATTTAGTTCTTTTATGATATTTATTTCAATAGCTTTATCAATCTTTCGATTAATTGTTTTTCGGTTATACTGGATAGAAAAATTATCCGGATCTTTTTTATATCTATTCAATAATTCAAAGAATCTGCTTCTTTTGATTCCGAGAATTGATAAGATATAATTAATCTTGATTTCTTTATCCATATAACTTTTTAATAGTAATTTTACTTGCTCATCTACAAAATTTTTGTGTAATTGTTTAGACATAATTTAGAACCTCTTTTCTTTTTAGAATTTAGTTCTAGATTACATCTTTTTACTGTTTTTGATTAGTCCACTTTTGATTTGTAAATTATTAAAAAATTAGTCCACTTTTGATTTGTAAATAACAGACTAAGTAGATTTATTGAATCTGCTCTTTTAATATGCTAAAATTATTA
>JAYEJO010000189.1:0-1503 GCA_034660595.1 Candidatus Caldatribacteriota bacterium | reverse complement strand
GCCCCCATAGTCTGGCTGAAAAGAAGGATTGTCAATGTAATAAATATTCCCTTTTCAATTTCTAAACGCCTGACAAGAGATTTGAATCCTGCAATAAACAGCAAGCCACCTAAGACACCGTAATAGGATATGAATAGGGAAAGGAAATTAGCATTCGTATCATAAACACGATATACCTTAAAGCCTATCTTTCTATATGCATTAAATATAATGTCAGCTATAGCTTCCTTACCGGTAATACCAGCTCCCCACAAGGGATATTGCTTTATCGTATCAAAGGCAATTACTGCCGGGCCAGAAATCCTGATAGCGAAGGATTTATCCGTTCCAGCAATCATCTTGCTAACACGCTGAGCGAGGATTGTGTTTAATGCAAAACTTAAAAAAATAATTGAGATGAAAATTAGTACCATTAAACTTTTCCCTATAAATGGCCTTTCTTTATCTATAAAGTTGGTAAAACTAATATCTCTTCTGAGGAATACCTCCACAGCAAGTGCCAATGGTATGCTTAAAATAATGATCGGGCTCCTGATCATTATAAGTCCTGCGCTAATAAAGATTAAATAAAGAAAATACCTCTTTTTACTTTCCGATAATGCAAACCAGACAAACAGCGATAGAATATAAAATTTTGCTACATGAGAAGGCTCAGATGTAAATAATTTAGGCCTAATCTGTCCGTAAGTGTATAAATCACGCAAATCAGCCTCGTATAAGCCAAACCGAAATACTATATGCCTGAATTCGTCACTTAGATTTTTGAAGGGCGTATATATTTCTAAAGTAGAGCCTATTAATATAAAAATCATGAAGCCAAAAAATAACTTTGAAACTGCCTCGGCCTCCCATTTTCTCATATTAATAAAGAATAAGAGGGCAATAGATGAAGAATAGACTAATTGTACAAGCCCTTTAAAACGTTCGAAGAAATATTCATATGAACCGGGAACAAAGACCATTCCAACCCCTGAGATTACATAGAGAAATATTAAGGGTAAAAAATATGAAAAATCTATTATATTTCTATTTTTTATGAGAAAATAGGTCGCAGATAATCCGCATATAATATAGGGTATAAACAGTCGATCGCTGAAATAGAAAAAAACGGCTGTGTATAGACCGCTCAGAAATACAATTGAAAAGAAAATGTCCAGCCTTGAGACATCTTCAGTAAATTTTGAAGCCCTGCTTTTTTCTTCAGTGTCAGGGACTAACTCATTTATAGAAATAGAATCAAAAGATTTCATACCTTAATTTTACTTTCCAATATATGTTAAATATAGTGTAACCGTTCACGGTTCAAAGGTTCAGGGTTCAAAGGTTGGATTCTCATCACCATACGCTATTTTATGAGCATTTTGTACGGAAAAACCGCTCGCTTCTACTTTCCCACAAATCCAGAACATGGTTACTTGGCGATGATGTGGCAAACCCCGTATTCTTTACGAGCATTTCGGGGATCAAATTTGAGTCTTTTCTCTAACCCCTAACCCCTAACCC
>JAYEJO010000188.1:11847-24007 GCA_034660595.1 Candidatus Caldatribacteriota bacterium | reverse complement strand
TTTATTTAAAGGTTTTTAAGTTATTTTCCAATCTTTCTTTAATATCCCTTAAATCATTTGCCCTATCTCTTTCTTTTTTTACAACATCTTCCGGGGCTCTGGATATAAAATCTTTGTTATTTATTTTTTTAAAAGTCACATTTAGTTCATTATTTACCTTGATTAGTTTTTTCTCCAAACGAGCTATCTCCTCGGAAATGTTTATTATATCCTTTAAGGGAATAAATATTTCAATCCCTTCCAAAACACCTGTAGCTGAATATTCTGGTTTTTTAATCCCCGTACCTATTTCTAACGATTTTGTTTTAACCATAGTTTTGATATAATAAATATTTTCTTCTATTAATTTTAACTTATCTTTTTCACTAACATTTAGATATAAATCGATTTCTTTGCTATAGGGGATGTTCATATCTGACTTAATATTTCGTATGGTTTTAATGATGCTCATTATCTTTTCCATCTTATTTTCTGCATCTTTATCCATGTATTTTTCTTCATACTTTGGCCAGGGTGAAACCATAATACTTTCCCCTTTATGAGGCAGCTTTTGCCATATTTCTTCAGTTATAAAAGGCATAAAGGGATGCAAAATCCTTAGGGTGTTTTCTAAAACAAACCAAAGAATATATTGAGAGGTTCGTTTTTCTATCGTATCCTCTTCTTGATATAATCTTGGTTTAATGAATTCTATATACCAATCACAAAACTCGTTCCAGGCAAATTCATAAATAGTTTTTGCGGCTTCCCCATATTTATATTCATTAAGATACTCGGTAGATTTTTTTATAGTTTCATTTAACTTGCTGATTATCCACTTATCAACCAGGGTCATCTTTAATTTATCTTTTTCTATTTTGTCAATATCGAAATCCTTGAGATTCATTATAGAAAACCTTGACACATTCCATATTTTATTGGAGAAATTTCTAAATCCTTTAATTCTCTCTTCTGAAAGACAGATATAATTTCCCTGAATAGTTAGAGAGGCAAGGGTAACACGTAGAGTATCAGCACCATATTCATCAATTACGGTTAAAGGGTCTAAGACATTCCCTTTTGATTTACTCATCTTTTTACCTTCTGCATCTCTAATTAGAGGATTTATATAAACTTGCTTAAATGGTACTTCATCGCAAAACTTTAATCCCATCATTATCATTCGAGCCACCCAGAAGAAAATAATATCAAAACCGGTAACTAACACCGATGTCGGATAGAAACATTTTAAATCTTCTGTTTCTTCCGGCCAACCCAGGGTAGAAAAAGGCCACAAGGCAGAGCTGAACCAGGTATCTAAAACGTCCGGGTCTTGTAGCAGATTATGACTTCCACATTTTTTACAGATTGTAGGATCTTCTAATTCTACTATTATTTCTCCGCAATCCTGACAATACCAGACCGGGATACGATGTCCCCACCATAACTGACGTGAGATACACCAATCTTTGATATTTCTCATCCACTCATAATATACTTTTTCCCAGCGAGATGGAATAAATTCAATCCTGCCCTCTTCTACGGCAGAAATTGCCGGTTGAGCAATTTTTTTCATCTTAACAAACCATTGTTTCGATAGATACGGTTCAATAATAGTTCCACATCTATAACAATGCCCGATAGAATGTTTATAATCTTCTATCTTGTTTAAGAATCCTTTTTTTCTTAATTCATTCAAAACTTTTTCCCGACATTTAGATACGGTTAAATTTTTAAATTTACCTGCTTTCTCATTCGTAGTGCCATCATTATTTAATATATTAATTACCTGTAGTTTTTGACGTTTTCCTAATTCAAAATCATTTAAATCATGAGCCGGGGTTATCTTTACTGCCCCGGTACCAAATTCCGGATCAACATAACTATCAGCTACTATCGGTATTTCCCTGTCCATTAAGGGTAATATGGCAGTTTTGCCGATAAATTTATTATATCTTTTATCATCGGGATGAACTGCTACTGCAGTATCACCAAGCATTGTTTCAGGACGGGTGGTAGCAACAGTTATAATCTCTCCTTTGGAATCTTTTACGGGGTAATTTATATAATACAGACTTGCATCTTCCTCATTTGATTCAACCTCGATATCAGCCAAGGCAGTTTGGCATCTCGGGCACCAATTTATTACATAATTTTCCCGGCATATCGAGCCTTCTTTATATAATTTTACAAATACCTTTCTGACTGCCCGGGAAAGACCTTCATCTAAGGTAAATCTTAATCGTGACCAATCACAAGAAAATCCTAATTTTTTTAGTTGATTTATTATATTATTTCCATATTCTTCTTTCCATTCCCATACTCTTTCTACAAATTTCTCTCTTCCTAAATCGTACCTGCTTTTTCCTTCTTTGGCGATTTCTCTTTCCACTACATTTTGAGTGGCGATTCCGGCATGATCAGTCCCCGGCAGCCAAAGAGTATTATAGCCCTCCATTTTTTTCCATCTAATTAAAATATCTTGTAAAGTATTATTTAAAGCATGCCCGATATGTAATGAGCCTGTGACGTTAGGCGGAGGTATAACGATAGAAAAATTATTTTCTTTATTATGATTATGCTTTGCTTTAAAATACTCTTTTTCTAACCAGAACTTATACCATTTTTCTTCAACATTTTTAGGATCATATACTGACGGTATTTCATCATTTATTTTTTTCATTAATTTTTCCTCCTTACGTTAAAAAACAAAAAACTCCTTTCGTTTCTAAAAAGGACGAAAGGAGTATATCCGCGGTACCACCTTAATTCCTGCTTAAAAAGATTTTTGCAATATTCATATTAAACAGGCTCTCAATATTCAAGTTATAACGTTACTATCGGTTAATCCTACTTTTTTCATTCAGATTAACTGCTCGGGGATGACCTTCGAATAAAACTATTTCTAATTTTATCCTACTCTTCCCCTCTTGGTTTTTATTGTCTTTATCTTTTTACATATTACTATAATTATAGATTATTTGTCAAAAAAAGTACCTAATTCCCCTATTCACCAATTGACAAATTAAGAAAAAATAGTAAAATGCTTGTTTATCGTGCCCCTACTTCTTAATCCTAATTTTCTTCACGCAATACGCGATACGCAATACGCGATACTGTTCTTAAAAGGGACTTCTGGTAAGAGCATTTTTTAAAACTTCATCTAAATTATTTACCGTAACAAATTTTAATCTTTTTTTAATATTATTGGGTAAATCTTCTAAATTTTTAATATTATCCTGAGGGATAATAATAGTTTTAATACCGGATTGATAGGCAGCCAGTATTTTTTCCTTTAAGCCTCCTACCGGTAAAACTCTTCCCCCCAAGGTAATCTCGCCGGTCATAGCTACATCTTTTCGAATCGGGATATCGGTAAGCGAAGAAATCAAAGAAGTAGCCATAGTTATGCCGGCTGATGGACCATCTTTAGGTATAGCCCCTTCCGGAATATGAACATGAATATCACAATTTTCGTAAAATTTGTTATCTATCCTAAATTCCGCTGCTCGGGAACGCGCATAGGTTAAGGCAGCTTTCCCGGATTCCTGCATAACATCTCCCAGTTGTCCGGTAAGAGTTAACTTACCTTTTCCAGGCATTACTATAGTTTCTACTGATAATACTTCTCCACCGCTTTCGGTCCAGGCTAAACCTGTTGCCAAACCAATAGCATCTTCCTTTCCAATTTTATCAATTTTATATTTAGGTATCCCTAAATAATTTTCTAAGTTTTTTAGAGTGATTTTAATTTTTTTATTCTTATTCTTTTTAAAATAAACTACATTTAAAGCAACTTTTCTACACATAGAAGATATTTCTTTTTCTAGGCCTCTTACTCCAGCTTCATGAGTATATTCAGTGATTATTTTTTTCATGGCTTTGTCGGATATTTCTATATTACCTTTTTTAAAGCCATGATTACCTAATTGTTTAGGTAATAAAAATAATTGGGCAATCTGTAATTTTTCATACTCAGTATAACCGGGAATAGTGATTATCTCCATCCTGTCTCTTAAAGAATAAGGTATTTCTTCTTCACTGTTAGCAGTGGTGATAAACATTACTTCAGAAAGGTCAAAAGGCACTTCTAAATAATGGTCTCTAAAAGTATTATTTTGCTCAGGGTCCAATACTTCCAAAAGAGCAGAAGCGGGGTCACCTCTAAAATCCACACTCATTTTATCGATTTCATCCAACAAGAAAACGGGATTTTTGGATTTTGCATTAACTATCCCTTGAATAATTCTCCCCGGCATAGAACCTATATAAGTTTTTCTGTGTCCACGTATCTCTGCTTCATCCCGTACGCCTCCCAGAGAAGCTCTTATAAATTTTCTGCCCATTGCCCGGGCAATTGATTTCGCCAATGATGTTTTGCCTACTCCCGGAGGTCCTATTAAACACAGAATTGTCCCGATATGTTTATTGCTCATTTTTTTCACTGCCAGGTATTCTAAGATTCTTTCCTTAATATCTAATAAACCATAATGGTCTTCATCTAAAACCTTCTTTACTAATTTTATATCTAATCTCTCTTTGGTTTTTTTGTTCCAGGGGAGAGAGATGATCCATTCTAAATAATTTATTATTACTCCGCTCTCGGCAGATAAAAATGGTATTTTTTCTAAACGGTTTGTTTCTTTGATACACTTCTCTTCCACTTCTTGGGCAAGCTTTAGAGAAAGTATTTTCTCTTTAAATTCATCAGCTTCTGAAATATTTTCTTCATTATCTCCTAATTCTTTTTGTATTTCTTTTAACTGCTCTTTTAGATAATAATCTTTCTGGTAATTTTCTAAATTTACTTCTACTCTTTCTTGTATCTTTTTTTCTAATTCCAAAATACTTATTTCTTTCTTTAATATAACGATTAATTTCTCCAGTCTTTCCAAAGGGTTAAGTATTTCCAACAAATTTTGCTTTTCTTTTACTTTTAAAACCATATTTGAGGCGATTATATCAGCTAATTTTTCCGGTTTTTCGATATTCTTTACGGATAACATCATTTCAGTGGGTAATTTATTGTTTAATTTTAAATATTGCTCGAATCTATTGATTGCCAGTCTCATCAGGGCTTCTATTTTTAGATTTTTACCGTTTTTAACTTTTATTCTTTCTATTTCTACTTTAAGAAAATTATTAAATCCCTCTGTATTTTTAATTTTTGCTCTGCCAAGTCCTTCCACTAATATTTTTATGGTATCATCAGGTAGTTTATAAATTTGTACTATCTTGGCAATTGTTCCGATAGAATATATATCTTCCGCTTTTGGTTTTTCTATCTCCGGATCTCTCTGAGCAGCAATAAATATCAAGCTTTTTAAATTTATTGCTTCTTCTAAAGCGTTAATAGATTGTTCTCTCCCAACAAAAAGAGGAATAATCATATTGGGAAAAACCACTAATTCTCTTAGTGGCAATAAAGGCAATGTATTTTTATCTAAGTTTTTTATATTTTTGTTATTCATGCAGAATATTAAATCTCCCTTTTTATTCGTATATAGTATATCGTATGTCGTATATCGTATCGCTCATTAGTTATCCAGTTACCCTGTTTACCAGTTTACCAGTTAACTAACTTGTTTTTAATTCTTCAACCGGGTAACCGGAAAACTGGCTAACCGGCTAACCATCTTTACTATATACTCGATACTCGATACGCAATACGCAATACGATACTAAGCTGTTTCTTTTTTTAGATTTTCATTATATCTTTTTATTTCAGGCATCTGTCTCTCTTTTACAACTTCTTCGGTAATTGTACATTCTTCAATATTTTTCTCCGAAGGTATCTGATACATTATATCTAATATCGAATCTTCCATAATTGAGCGCAAACCCCTTGCCCCTATTTTTCGTTTTATACTTTCTTCTACAATAGCCTCTATGGCTTCAGGGGTAAGGTTAAGTTTCACACCTTCTAATTCAAATATCTTTTTATATTGTTTTACTATAGCATTTTTAGGCTGGGTTAATATTTTTATTAATGCATTTTTATTTAAGGCTTCCAATGTAGAAATTATATGCAATCTCCCTACTAACTCGGGAATCAAGCCATATTTTATCAGATCTTCCGGTAAAACATTTTCCATTAATTTATAATTATTTTCCTTATTATTTTTACTTTTGATATCCGCTTTAAACCCGATATTATTTTTACCCATTCGATAATTTATTACATTTTCTAACCCTTCAAAAGTTCCTCCGCAAATAAACAAAATTTCCCTTGTGTCTATCTGAATATTCTTTTCTTGCGGATGTTTTCTTCCTCCATAAGGAGGTACGCTTGCAACCGTACCTTCAATAATTTTTAAAAGAGCCTGCTGTACTCCTTCACCTGACACATCTCTGGTTATAGATGGGTTTTCTGATTTACGGGCTATTTTATCGATCTCATCTATATATATTATTCCCTTTTGGGCTAAATTTATATTGTTGTCTACTACTCTTAGTAGATTTAACAGGATATTTTCCACATCGTCACCAACATATCCCGCTTCAGTTAATGTCGTAGCATCGGCAATAACGAAAGGCACATTTAGTTTTTTGGCCAAAGTCTTGGCTAACAAGGTCTTTCCACACCCGGTAGGGCCTATTAACAGAATATTACTCTTCTCTAATTCTATCTCTTCCTTCTTCTTATCCATTTTTTTATCTTTTTTATCTATCTTATCATTATTGTTACTTTTTATTCTCTTGTAATGGTTATATACAGCAACTGAGAGTATTTTCTTTGCCTTATCTTGCCCCACTATATATTCGTCTAAGTAACTTTTAATTTCCTTAGGAGAGGGTACATTTTTTAACTCAAATGGCCTGCCTTCTTTCTTCCTTCTGTCTAATATAATGTCATTGCATACCTTGATGCATTCATCACATATACAAACACCGGGGCCTGCAACTATTTTATATACTTCATCTTGACTTTTACCGCAAAACGAACATTTCATTATTTCTCAACTCCTTTCATTTCGTATAATATAGCGTAGAGCGTACAGCGTTTAGCGTATAGTATAAATCAATAAACTAAAAACGCAAATCGAAAAGCGTAAAACCATAATTCAAAATTCAAAACCTATTTCTCCCTTGAAAGTTAATACACTTGAACGCAATATATTTGCTGATTCTGTTATTCCGTTTAAAAATATTCTTCTGGTTGTTATTTATTTTCTTAGCATCTTTCGGTAAACTAATCCAGTATACAATCTCTATTATTAGATTTAAAGTAACAATCAAAAGACTATCTTAAAATTTTAAGTTTTAAGCTATGGTTTTGCGTTTTGCGCTTTTCGTTTTTCGCTAATTCCGCTATCACTTCCTGCTCTCACCTATACGCTCTACGCTAAACGCTATCCGCTAGTTTATTTCATCGCTTCCTCTCTGCTCTTAATCACATCATCAACCAATCCATATTCTTTAGATTCTTGAGCAGTCATATAGAAATCTCTATCAGCATCCTTCTCTATTTTTTCATATTTTTGTCCGGTATGGTGAGTTAATATTTTATTTATGGTATCTTTAATTCTTTTTAGCTCTCGAGTCTGTATCTCGATATCTGTAACCTGTCCCTGCGCTCCACCTAAGGGTTGATGCACCATAGTCCTTGAATTTGGCAAGGCAAATCTTTTCCCTTTTGTGCCGGAAGCCAGGATCAAGGCTGCACCGCTAGCAGCCATACCTATACATATGGTCGAAACATCAGACTTTATATATTGAATGGTATCATATATGGCGATGGTAGAAGTTACAGAACCACCGGGGCTGTTAATATAGACATAAATATCCTTGTCAGGGTCATTTGCTTCCAAAAACAATAATTGAGCAATTATAGTATTAGCTGTTGCATCATCTATTTGTGTTCCTAAAAAAATTATTCTATCTTTAAGTAAGCGGGAATAAATATCATAAGATCTCTCTCCTCGAGGAGTCTGTTCTACTACAATAGGTACTAAAGTCATTTGGGTGTGCCCTCCTTTTTAGGTTTTGTTATTTTTATCTTTTTACTTAAGAAATCAATTATTTTTTCTCTTTTTATGCTTTCTTTTAAACCATCTAAGTTATTATTCTTTTTAAGAGTGGCCTCCACTTTCAAAGGTTCTTGTTTCATCTCTTTAGCAATTGTTTTAATTTTATCCTTAACCTCTTTTTCGGTCACTTCAATATTTTCTACCTGACTGATTTTATCTAAAACTAATTCCTGTTTTATTCTTTTTTCAGCGACAATTTCGTATTCTTTTTTGACTTTTTCTTCATCAGTCTTAATGCGCTTATAATAATCCTCTATAGATAAACCTTTGGCTTTTAAATCATCTTCCAAAGATTTCATCATATATTCTATTTCTCTTTCAATTAATACTTTCGGTACTTTTACTTCACAAATCTCGCATACTTTTTCTAACATTTTTCTTTCATAATTATTTTTGTTGACCATTTCCACTTGTTTCTCTAATCTTTCCTTAATATCTTTCTTGAAATCATCTACGGTTTTATAATTACCCATCGCCTTAACAAAATCTTCATTTAATTCAGGTAATTCTTTTTCTTTTATTTCAATAACTTTGACTTTATAGGTAATTTCTTTGCCTGCTATTTCTTTATCCTTAACATCCTTGGGGACTAATATTTTTATTTCCCTTTCGTCTCCAGCCGAGCATCCTATAAGCTTATCAGTAAATTCAGGTGCTGTATTTTTTCCTAATTCAACAAGCTGTTTTTCAACCTTACTTCCTTCTATTGCTTTCCTTTCAACATATCCCTCGGAATCAATTACCAGGAAATCACCTTTCTTTGATTTGCGATTTAGCACTACATTTAATTTTGCCTGGTTTTCTTGAATTCTCATTATTTCATTTTTTACATCGCCGGCTGTAACCTTTATATCTTCCTTTTGAATGCTAATTTTGTCAAAAGAGCCCAGTTTTACTTCCGGTCTTACCTGAACTGTCGCCTCAAAAATCAATGGCTTATCTTCTTCAATTTGTATTACCTTGATTTCAGGTTGATCTATTGGATGAATGTTAATCTTTTCTATAGCTTCAAGATAACTTTTCGGAATTAATTTTTCGGCAGTTTTATCATAAAAATATTCCTTACTTAAGTGCAGGTTTAAAATATTTTTAGGAATTCTACCCTTTCGGAATCCCGGTATTTTTATTTCATAAGATACGTCATTGTATACTTTATCTAAGCTGCTATTTACTTCTAATTTGTCTGTTTCAATCTTAAGTTTTACTTCATTTTCTTTTTGCTTCTCAATTTCTACTTTTACCATTATATAAAAACCTCCGACGATTTAACTTTATCTGTCTCCTTAATTCTGACTCCTGGATTCTGTCCTCTATTTCCTTAACCAGCTAACCATGTAACTAACTAACCAACTAACTAATTTTACACGCTCTACGCTCTAAGGGCGTATGCAATACGCCCCTACTTCCTCTCTCTTTTTCCTATCTATACGCTCTACGCTGTACGCTATACGCTAATATTATTCTATAATTGCAACAAAGCCGCAAATAATTTTGCGGCTGTTTTTACCTGCTTAAATTAGTCTTTAGTTCAAAGTTTAAAACTTTTTTCATATAAAGAATTTTTTCTACAAAAAAGATTTTCGATATCTACAGATACATTTTGTTTATGGTGCGAAGGGCGGGACTCGAACCCGCATGGAGTTACCCACTGGATCCTAAATCCAGCGTGTCTACCAATTCCACCACCCTCGCATTTTTATATTTTGGTGGGCCGTACAGGACTCGAACCTGTGACACCCTGATTAAAAGTCAGGTGCTCTACCACCTGAGCTAACGGCCCACAAATTGAAAATATTAAATGCATACTCGTATCGCGTATCGAGTATCGCGTGAAGAAAAAGATCTAGCGAAAAAGAAGATAAAAAAAAGTAATAAATAATTTTTTCTCTTTCTGGCTACACCACTAAAGTTTGCACTTAATACATGATACTATATTTTTTATTAAAATTCTACTATTATATTTGGCGCGCTCGGAGGGACTCGAACCCCCAACCATCGGATCCGAAGTCCGCAGCTCTATCCAATTGGGCTACGAGCGCAAATTGGTAAACTGGGGTGAGCGAGGGGATTTGAACCCCCGACCTCTGGAGCCACAATCCAGGGCTCTAACCAGTCTGAGCTACGCCCACCATATTTTATTTTAAAATGGCGCGCCTGGAGGGAATCGAACCCCCAACCTACGGATTAGAAGTCCGTTGCTCTATCCTATTGAGCCACAGGCGCAAGATATTACAATGGAGCGGGAAACGGGTCTCGAACCCGCGACAACTAGCTTGGAAGGCTAGTGCTCTACCAACTGAGCTATTCCCGCAAAGTCGGGGCGAGAGGATTTGAACCTCCGACCCCCTGCTCCCAAAGCAGGTGCGCTGCCAAACTGCGCTACGCCCCGAAACAAAAGTTATTATATAAGAAATATTTATATAAGTCAATTATAAAATACAGTAATAAGTAATGAGTTCTCAATTATTTTTATATAGCTAAAAATTTAAAACATAACTAGCGTAGAGCGTACAGCGTTTAGCGTATAGGTATAGGATAAATCATTCTTTACAATATGTTTGCTACTTCTATTGATAAATTCTTAACGTCATTTTTTATCTCTCTCTGTCATTCCCGCTCTCTCTCTGTCATTCCCGCGAAAGCGGGAATCTAGGAGTGAAAGATAAGGAAAGATAGGATAGATTCCCATTTTCATGGGAATGACAGAAAAGTGTGTAGTTTTACCTCTGCGTTATCATGCTATACTTGTCTTCACTCATTACTTATTATTCATTACTTATTACTGTATCAACCATACGCTATACGCTAATTTCTTTTATTATCTCAATCATCTTTCTCATGGCTTTGCCTCTATGACTTATCCGGTTCTTAATCTTATCTCCTAATTCTGCGAAAGTTTTATTATATTCAGGCACTAAAAAGATAGGGTCATAACCAAAACCGTACTTACCTTTTGGCTTAAATTCTATAATACCATTACATTCTTCCTTAACAATATATGTTTTCCCATCCGGAAAAACAAGTACTGCAGAACAAACAAATTTTGCCTTTCTTTTATTTATAGGGACATCTTCTAATAATTTAAGTACTTTGTTTATACGCTCTTCATCACTATTTCCCCATCTTGAAGAATATATTCCCGGCTTTCCTTTTAAATAATCAATTTCTAATCCCGAATCATCCGCCAGGCATATTTTGCCGGTATACTCTGAAATCTTCCTGGCTTTTTTAAAAGCATTTTCCTGATAGGTTTTACCATCTTCTTCTACCTTTGGAAGATGCGGAAAATCCTTTATAGTCAAAATCTTTATTTGACGGCCGCCTAAAATATCTTTTATTTCTTTAACTTTACCTAAATTATTTGTAGCAATAAGTATTTCTAACATATTTCTCCCAATATGTCTTTTTCCTTTTCAATTATCTGTTTTATCCCTGTCTCTGCCAATTTAATTAATTCCTGTAAATTTCTTTTAGAATAGGGCTTACCTTCAGCCGTTCCTTGAATTTCTATTATCTCTCCTTTTTCAGTCATTACCATATTTAGATCTACTTGAGCATGAGAATCTTCTTCAAAATTTAAATCTAATAACATTTCTCCATCGACTATTCCTGCGCTGATTGCTCCCACATAATCCTTTATAGGAATATCAATTATTTGGCCCTCAGCCTTTAAATAGTTTAAGGCATCAAATAGAGCAATAAAAGAACCGATAATAGCTGCAGTTCTGGTTCCGCCATCGGCTTGAATTACATCACAGTCTATCCAAATAGTTCTCTCTCCTAATTCCTTCAAATCTACTACCGACCTCAAAGATCTCCCTATTAATCTTTGAATTTCAGAAGACCTTCCGCTTATTTTACCTTTAACCGAATCCCTGATATTTCGGATTTGATTTGCCCGGGGGATCATAGAGTATTCAGCTGAAATCCAACCGCTCCTTTTACCTCTTAAAAATAAAGGGACTTTGTCTTCAACTGATGCGGTACATACTATTTTAGTATCTCCCATTTGCATAAGGGTTGATCCTTCTGCGTATTTTACGTAATTTCTGGTAATTTTTATAGGTCTTATTTCATTATATTTTCTGTTGTTCGATCTAAACATTTCCCCTCCCATTTTTTTAGCGTATAGCAAGATAGCGTAGAGCGTA
>JAYEJO010000188.1:7525-11747 GCA_034660595.1 Candidatus Caldatribacteriota bacterium | reverse complement strand
TCCTTCTGCGTATTTTACGTAATTTCTGGTAATTTTTATAGGTCTTATTTCATTATATTTTCTGTTGTTCGATCTAAACATTTCCCCTCCCATTTTTTTAGCGTATAGCAAGATAGCGTAGAGCGTATAGGTAATAAATCATTCTACACAACATGCTATCGACTTATTTTAATAAATATTTAATGTCACTTCTTATCTCTTTATGTCATTCCCATGGAAATGGGAATCCATCTTACTTTTCTTATTTTTCACCCCTGGATTCCCGCTTTCGCGGGAATTACAGAAGGGGGAGTTAGTTCTAAGCTTTGGTTTTACCCTTTTCGTTTTTCGCGATACACTATATACGAAATATAATTTTATACTGTCCTTTGTATTTATCTTCTTCTTCCTTAACTCTACGTTCTGCGCTATACACTGGCTACTATCTTCCTATACGCTCTACGCTGTACGCTGTACGCTAATTTCGCTCTACGCTGAACGCTCCACGCTATCTCCCTCTACGCTCCACGCTGTACGCTGTACGCTATTTTTTCATCTTTTCCTCGTGAGTAAATAATCAGCTATATTTCTCAACATTTCCGCTTTTTGATCAAATATTTTTAAAGAATCTTTTGCTTCTTTTATTAATCTCTCGCATTCACTCTTTGATTCTTTTATCCCATATTTATTAGCATAAGTAGGCCTTCCTACAACATCCCTTTGGTCTTGCATAATATCGAGCATATCATCAACAATTTGAAAAGCCAGACCTATATTTTCACCATATTTAGTTAGGGCTACAAGCTGTCTCTTTTTTGCATCGGATAATATTGCCCCTGTCCTAATGGAAAGACAAATTAAAGCCGCAGTTTTTTTCATGTATAGGCCAACTAAATCTTCCTTTGAGATATCCTCATTCTTTAAAGTTATGTCTTCTACCTGCCCTCCCAGCATATTTTCAGTTCCGATATAAAGGGAGATTTCTTTTATCAATTTTAAAATCGATTGTTTTTTTATTTCTTTAACTTCCGAATTTTTAATAATTAAATCAAATCCGGAAACCAAAAGAGCATCCCCTGCCAATAATGCAATAGCTTCTCCAAATACTTTGTGATTACTTGGCTTCCCACGTCTAAAGTCATCATTGTCTATGCAAGGCAAATCATCATGGATCAACGAAAAAGTATGAATTAATTCGATCCCGCAAGCTGCCTTTATTACGCTTTCAGTACCTTTTCCAAACAATTCAGCTGTTGCAATTGTTAAAATTGGCCTAATTCTCTTACCTCCTCCAAAAACACTATAGCGCATTGCTTTATGGATGATCGAAGGAGATTTTTCTTCTGATGGCAAATATTCGTCCAAAGCCTTATCTATGATATTTTTTTTATTTTCCAAAAAATTTTTAAAGTCCATTGATTGTATCTTCTCCTTCTTTATCAGAAAAAGGTTTGGTTGAATAGTTCTCTTCACCCTCGATTACCAATTGTTCTATTTTCTTTTTAGTCTTATTCAGTTTTTCCAAACATATTTTTGTTATATTCATTCCCTCTTCATAGACCTTTACTGATTCGTCTAAGGTTAATTCACCTTCTTCTAATCTATGCACGATTTCTTCTAATTTTCCTAAATATTCTTCAAAAGGAATATCTTCTATTTTTTTCTTGCTTTTCAATTTGAAACAGCCTCCTTTTCTTCTACTTTGCTTAATATTTTACCATCACTTATGATAACTTCAATTTTTGACCCAATTTCAATCTGATTTAATCTTTTAATAATTTCCCTGCCGGGTATTTTTCGGCAGATACTATATCCCCTTTCAATTATAGCCCAGGGGCTTAATGAGTTCAGTCTTTGAGAATCTTTTTTTATCCTTTCTTCATATAATTCTACTTTATGTTTAATCTTTGAATTCAATCGAGCACTAAATTCATCAATATATTGATAATATTGATTAATTTTATTTTCCGGTCTCTGATATTTAAGACTTCTACTTAAAGAATTTAAATTTTCTGTTTTTAACTCAAGATTTCTTTTAACTGCCCTGGTAATTTTGTTTTTTAATAAACCTATATTATTTATCAGATTATTTTTATCCGGTATAGTCATTTCAGCTGCCGCGGAAGGAGTGGGAACACGCAGGTCAGCCACAAAATCTGAAATAGTAAAATCTGTTTCGTGGCCTACTGCAGAAACTATAGGTATTTTAGAATTATAGATACTGCGAGCTAATATTTCCTCATTAAAAGCCCATAGCTCTTCCAGTGAACCTCCGCCTCGGCCAATTATAATAAAATCTAAATCTTTAAAATATTTATTTAAAAAATCTATCTTCCTGGCAATTTCCTGAGCAGCAGATGTCCCTTGCACCAGGGAAGGAACAACTAAAATTGAAAGATTGGGAAATCTTCTCAACGAGATAGTTATAACATCTCTAATTGCTGCTCCGGTAGGAGAAGTTATAACCGCAATATTTTGCGGAATGAGCGGTAATTTCTTTTTAATTTCTGGCGAAAAAAGCCCTTCCTCTTTAAGTTTTAATTTCAGCCTCTCAAAAGCTAAATAAAGTTCACCCTTCCCGGCCTCTACTAATTCCTTTACATACAGCTGATATTCTCCTCTTTTTTCGTAGACACTAACATCTCCCCGCACCTTGACCTTCATTCCGTCCCCAGGCATAAATCGTAGATTACAATTACTGCCTCTAAACATTACACATCTAATCTGGCTTTCTTTGTCTTTGAGTACAAAATACATATGCCCCGAAGAATGTAACTTAAAATTGGATATCTCTCCCAATATCCATATATCCTGAAGATTAAAATCATTTTCAAAAAGCTTTTTTATGTATCTATTAAGCTTGGAAACTGTATATATTTTTGATTCTGTATTGTTAATCATAATCCTTTAATCTATTTTCTTTAATATTTTATCATTCTTATCGATTTTACCTAAAACTCCGTTTACAAAACTGGAAGAACTTTTAGTGCCATATTTTTTGGCCAATTCAACTGCTTCGTTAATGGATACGCTTTTGGGAATATTTTTCAAGTACAATATTTCGTAAATCGCAATTCTAAGAATATTTCTATCAATATTAGTAATTCTTTCTAAAGACCAATTGTTAGTATAATTATTAATTGCCCTATCTATTTCAGATAAATTAACCGTCACTCCTTTAACTAATATTAGAGCAAATTCCTTAACCTCGTCTGGAAATAGACCATTTTCGAAAGTGTATTTCAGCACTTCTTCCATATTAGTGCTAACCAAATCAATTTGAAATAACACTTTTAAGGCCATTTCCCGGGATAATCTTCTTCCTCCCATTACTCCTCCATAAAAAATGATTACACAGATTACATTAAAACGATTACACAGATTGTCATTCCCGCATCTCTATGTCATTCCCGCGTCTCTATGTCATTCCCGCGAAAGCGGGAATCCATCCCTGCCAATTTGTATGTTAAAACAAATGTTTTTTTAAAAAACTTTTATAAATAGATTAGATGCAACCAAATCTTTCCTGCTTTGTGTCTTCTTGGGGAACTGAATCCCTTGAACATGAATATCTATTTCATTAATATCTGTACCCAATTTTTTCATTAAAACTTCTTTAACTCTACTCTGAATATCCCAGGCTATATCCGGTATCCTTACACCATACTTTATAACAATATATAAATTTATCAAAGGTTTATTATCTTTTATCTCTACTTTTATGGTACGAGTGGCTTCTTCTGTTTCATTTTCACTCGTGTCTCCCCTTAACATATCGGTCATTTCTTTTATAATTGACTTTTTGCTTCCGACCACACCTTTAACGTCAGCTAAATTTAAACTAACTATACTCCTGATGGTTTCTTTGGTAACACTTATTTCTCCCAAATCGGTTCTAATAGTTTGCATTGAATTATCCCACCTCTTTTTTGTATTGTGTATTACGTATACAAACAACGTTTATTGCATATAGTAAGTTATTTATCAAGCTAAAAACTGAAAGCGCAAAGCGCAAAACCATAATTTAAAATTCAAAACTTATTTTTTCCTTTAAGAGTTAATATGCTTGAACCTAATATTTTTGCTAATTCTTTAGTTTCATTTAAAAGATATCCTTTAATTTTAAGTTTTGAGCTTTGGTTTTTAGTTTTTCGCTTTACGTTTTAAGTTTACAATAATACGCGATACGATATTATTCCCTCTCTATATATTTCTTCTCTCTGGTGTCTATTTTAATTACATC
>JAYEJO010000188.1:0-7425 GCA_034660595.1 Candidatus Caldatribacteriota bacterium | reverse complement strand
TTAATTTTAAGTTTTGAGCTTTGGTTTTTAGTTTTTCGCTTTACGTTTTAAGTTTACAATAATACGCGATACGATATTATTCCCTCTCTATATATTTCTTCTCTCTGGTGTCTATTTTAATTACATCCCCTTCTTTTACAAACAAAGGAACTTGAATTATCGCTCCGGTCTCTAAAGTAGCCGGTTTAAGCGCACCGGACACTGTATTTCCCTTTACGCCGGGCATAGTTTTAACAACCTTTAAGCTCATAAAATTTGGTAATTCTACTCCTATTATTTCATTCTTACAGAATGTGACATCCACATCATTACCTTCTTTTAACAAGTCAGCAATATCACTTATTTGGTCCTTGGATAAAGTGATTTGCTCATAATTTTCCTTATTCATAAAACTATAGCCATTACCATCACTATATAAGTATTGCATGGTTTTCCTGTCAATTATAGCTTGTTCCATTTTTTCACCTGCTCTGAAAGTTTTGTCTATGATAAGCCCGGTTTTTAAATTCTTGAATTTAGTCCTTACAAAAGCACCACCCTTGCCGGGTTTTACATGTTGAAAATCCACAATACTATATAGCTCACCATTTAATTCGACAGTTAAACCTTTTTTAAAATCACTGGTTGAAATCAAAGTAAAACCTCCTGTTTTTAATTAAACTGAGAAATCAATTGTTTATGACGTTGGTAATTCAATTTTAGCTTTACCAATGTTATTCCCGATTCCTATAATGTCATTCCCGCGAAGGCGGGAATCTATCCTTTTAGGGGCGTATAGCAATACGCCCCTACTTCTTTCTGTCTATACAAATTTCTTACAAAAACTTTCTACTTCTTTTCTTACTTCGTCTTTTATTTTCAAATTTTCTATGTCATTCAAAACTCTATTTATCATCCCGGCTATTACACCCATATCCTTCTCTTTCATTCCCCGGGTAGTTACTGCAGGGGTCCCGATTCTTATTCCACTGGAAATCCAGGGCTTTTGAGGGTCAAAAGGAACCATATTCTTATTAACCGTAATCCCGGCTTCTTCCAAAGCTTTCTCCGCCTGTTTTCCGGTAATTCCTTTATTCCTTAAATCCAATAGCATCAAGTGATTATCAGTTCCGGCGGATACTAAATTATAACCTAATTCCATTAATTTTTCAGCCAAAGTTTTAGCATTTTTTATGATTTGTTTTTGATAGTTCATAAATTCCGGGGTCATTGCCTGCTTGAAAGAGACCGCTTTAGCTGCTATAACGTGCATTAGAGGGCCGCCTTGAATCCCCGGGAAGATAGTTTTGTCAATTGCTTTGGCATACTCCTCTTTACACAAAATCAAGCCGCCTCTCGGTCCCCTTAGGGTTTTGTGGGTAGTGGTGGTGACAAAATGGCAGTGAGGTACAGCACTTTGATGAAGACCCGCTACAATCAATCCGGCGATATGAGCAATATCAGCCATTAAATATGCTCCGACTTCATCGGCAATAGCCCTGAAGGCAGAGAAATCTATTTCACGCGGATAGGCACTCGCTCCGGCTATTATTAATTTTGGTTTATTTTTTATAGCCAAATCTCTTAAGTTGTCATAATCTATTCGTCCGCTATCTTTTCCAACACCATAAGGAATGATATTAAAGAACCTACCGGAAAAATTTACCGGGCTCCCATGGGTAAGATGGCCTCCATGAGAAAGATTCATAGCCAAAATGGTATCCCCTACTTCTAAAACACTAAAATAAACCGCCATATTTGCCTGTGAGCCGGAATGAGGCTGAACGTTGGCATGTTCTGCCTTAAATATCTTCTTGGCCCTCTCAATAGCTAAATTTTCCACCACATCGATATATTTACATCCGCCATAGTATTTCTTGCCCGGATAGCCCTCAGCATATTTATTAGTCAAAACTGAACCTTGTGCTTCCAATACTTCCGGTGAAACAAAGTTTTCCGAGGCAATTAATTCTATGGTGTATTTTTGACGATTCTCTTCGTTTTTTATCGCTTCAAATATTTCCGCATCTAATTTCCTTAAATTACTCATGTATTTTCTCCTTATAAAATAATTTATTTATCTCTACCGCCGTAGGACAGGCGTCTCGCCTGTCCTACGTTATGGTTATAACTCTCGTTATCTCTTGTAAGCAAATTATCATTCTTCATCCTAACGCTCCAGTTTTAGCATATTATAACTTTCGTCATTATACTATAATTATTTTAAAATACTTATTAATTATATTTTTCAAAGATTTAATATTTTTGGAAACCAGGTTAATATTTCATAACTTTCCTCAGTTATCAGAACCGAATCTTCAATCCTAACTCCGCCAATTTCAGGTAAATATATACCGGGTTCGATGGTAACTACCATTCCGGGCAGCAAAACTGTGTCATCACTGAAAGAAACCCGGGGCAATTCGTGAATATCCAACCCTACTCCATGACCCAGGCCATGGCCGAAATATTTTCCATAACCCTTCTTTGTAATTATATCCCTTGCTACAGAATCCACTTCTTTGCACTTTACGCCCGGCTTTAAAAAATCGAGGGCTGCTTTTTGGGCTTCAAATACAATTGAGAATATCTCTTTTTGCTTTTGATTTTCTTTACCCATAATTATAGTACGGGTTATGTCAGAATTGTAATTTTGGTAATTTGCTCCCATATCAATAGTTATAAGCTCTCCTTCGTCAATCTTTTTTTCAGAAGGTTTTCCGTGTGGCAGAGATGATCTTTCTCCTGAAACCACAATTGTTTCAAAAGCTTCCTTTTGAGCTCCTTTTTTTCTCATAGTATAAGCTAACTCAGAGGCAATATCAAGCTCTCTAATGCCCGGCTCTATCATTTCAAATACATCCTTTAAGCTTTTTGTTGCTATCTGAGCAGCTTTCTTCATTTTTATAATTTCTTCTTTGTCTTTAATCATTCTTATCTGCTCAATTAGGTTTTCAGTAGGAAAAAATTTTATTGAATCAAAATTTTCAGAATATCTCTTAAAGTCAGCATAGCTTAAATTACTGCTTTCAAAAGCTATTTTTTTAATTTTGTTCTTCTCTATTATCTTCTTTAATGCTAAGGTGCGTGCGTTTTTTTTCTTCGCTTCATCGATTAAAATTTTAAAATCAGGACTCTCTTTTTCAGCCTGTTCTGTATAACGTGAATCAGTCAGCAAATAATTTTTACCGCCGGCTCCAATCAGAGCAAACCCTTCTCCATCAAATCCGGTTAAATAAAATAAATTTTTTAGGTTAGTAACCAAGAACCCTCCGATTTCTTTGTTCTCTTTTTCAATTTTATCTCTAAATATTTTTAATCTTTCTTTAATCAAAATTAATCCCTCCCCCTTCCATAAATTTCAATTATTTTCTGGCTTGCCTCTTCAATGGATAAATCAGTTACATCAATAATATAATCTGCTGCCGGAAAACTTGGAGTTTTTAAATTTAAGATACCTTTTGCAGATTGAAAAACTTGATTCCATTGGCCAAGCAGATGAGATTTTTCATCTTCAAATTTACCTCTTTTAAGGTTCAACTTGCTGGTAATCAAGTTAACTACCAAACCATTCTGTTTTAAAACCTTTATATTCTTCCTATTTAAAATACTTCCACCGCCGGCCACAATTACCGCACCGAAAACATTGGATATTTTTTCTATTATAGAATTTTCTAAGGAGCGAAAATGTTTTTCTCCAACTTTTTTTAATAATTCCGAAAGGTCTAATCCACTCTCTTTTTTCATAATATCATCAGTATCTATGAACTTCATCTTCAGTCTATTCGCCAAGTCTTTCCCTATTTCTGCTTTATTTGTTCCTTCCAATCCGACTAATACTATATTTTTCATAATTTACTAACCTCTCCCACTAAATCATATTCTAAGGCTTCTATCACTTTGACTTTTATGAATTTTCCAACTTGAGCCTTATTTCCCTTTATTATGATTTTTCCATCTATCTCCGGAGCATCTCCTTTAGTTCGTCCAATAGCAATTTTCGGCTTTCCCGATTGTATTTCATCAATCAGCACTTCCATTTCTTCCCCCACATAAGAACTATTTATCTCTTTTGAAATCGACTGCTGGGCTAACATCAATTCTTTTAAGCGCTCTTTCTTAATTCTCACAGGAATTTGTTGGGGAAAGTCATAAGCCGGGGTCCCCTCTTCCCGCGAAAAAATAAAAGAGCCCAACCTTTCAAATCGAAATTCCTTCACAAAATTTAATAGTTCTTCAAACTCCTTATCAGTTTCACCGGGGAATCCCACCATAAAAGTAGTGCGCAAAGTTAAGTTGGGAATTCTGTTTCTTAATTTATTAATTAACGAAATAACATAATTTTTTTTAACCGGCCTATTCATTCTTCTTAGTATTCTATCACTTATATGTTGTAAGGGTAAGTCCAAATAAGAACATATTTTGGGAAAATTTGCTATAACTTCAATTAATTCATCATTAAAATGAGCCGGATGGGCATATAAAAGTCTTATCCATCTCAAATTATTTAATTCAAGGAGAGAAAGTTTTTTTAATAATTCAGCTAACTTATACTCTCCATAAAGGTCTATCCCGTATAAAGTTGTATCTTGACCGATTAAAATAATCTCGGAAAGGTTTTGTTTTTCGGAAAGCAATTTTACTTCTTCAATTATATCTTCCATCTTCCTACTTCGATAATTTCCTCTAAGTTTTGGTATCAGGCAATAAGAACAATTATTTTGGCATCCTTCGGATATTTTAATATAGGCATAATGTTGGGGGGTTAAAATAGTTCGAGGGGTATTATGGTTGTAAAGATATTTTGGTTCAGGGCATACTTTATAGACTTGTTCGCCTGCCAATACTCTTTTTATCACATCATCAATATCTAATAAATTTCCCACTCCTAAAAAAGCATCAACTTCGGGGAGTTCCAGAGCAAGATTGTCATCTTTATATCTCTGAGGAAGACATCCGGTTACTATTATGTGCTTTATCTTTCCTTCTTCTTTTAGCTTTACCAGATTAAGAATTTCTTCAATTGATTCTTCTACAGCATCTTTTATAAAACTGCAGGTATTTATAATCACTATATCTGAATTTTCAATCTTCTTACTTATCTGGTATCCATTTTCTATTAACTTCCCACAGATAACTTCACTGTCAACAAAATTTTTAGGACAACCTAAAGATTTAATTCCAATTTGCATAATATACTGTTTTTTCCTTTTCGCAAATTATTTTCTATTGTAACTAGTTTAACTCATAAAAGCATTAAGCTTAAGTTAAAAATTGAAAGCGAAAAACTCAAAACCATAACTTAAAATTCAAAACTTGTTTTTCCCTTTGAGAGTTAATATGCTTGAACCCAATATTTTTGCTAATTCTTTAGTTTCGTTTAAAAGATATTCTATCTGGTTGTTATTTATTTTTTTAGCGTCTTTTAGTAAACTAAGCCAGTATACACTTTCATTGGCAGATTTAAGAGAATAATTAAAATATTTAGTGAAATCTTTTTTAGAACTAGAAGCCTGGGCTTCAATAATATTCGCTCCAATAGATGTAGCTGATCTTAATAACTGTTTAGAAATAATTTGAGTAGAGCTATTTTTTGATAGATTATCTAAAAATTCTATCATTTTAATAGAATATTGATATGTCCTGTCTTTTAATTTCATTTTATGTTTTGAGTTTTCATTTTCCATTTTATAAATTACCCTTTCATATATAGCAATATTTTCTTAATTTTAAATTTTTAGCTTTGGTTTTGCGCTTTTCGTTTTTAGCTTTTAGTTATACTATATTATTTAAAAAACCTGTACTTTTGTTTATTCTCCGCGTCGATTGCTTTTACGTATCCTTCTACGACTTCAGGCGGGCTGCCCTTAACTAAACCAATTAAACACAAAATTCCGATAATAATATCTTCAAAAAATCCAAAAAACGGAACTAAAAAATCAGGGATTAAATCATAAGGTGATAATACATAGGCGATTGCTCCATACACCATTAGTTTTAAATAGAAGGGAACTCTTCTGTCTTTAAGTAGTCTTAATGACAATTTAATAAAATTAGGTATATGAAATATTATTCTGGCTAAATACAACTGTTTTTTCAATTTACCATAAGGGTCGTTATTTTCTGCCATTTATTAATTCTCCATATTTCTCTGTCATTCCCGCGAAAGCGGAAACCTATCCTTCTTTTCTGTTTTTGTAGGGGTCGAATTCATTCGACCCGTCCTTTTTATATTGCGGGCTTGATAAATCAAGCCCCTACATTACAATTTAGTGTGTTTTTAGAGTTACAATCATTATACATATTGTCTTACTGATTTTAACATAGCTTCCGGAGAAGCGTCAATTAATTGAATTATCTGTAAAACAAAAATAACCCCGGAATTTCTCCCGGAGTTATTTTCATTCCGTTTTTAATTTTTTTTAAAGGGGACAATGAATTAGTTAATATCTTACCAACAACCACGATATCTGCAAAAATGGTTTGCTTCTACATAACCATCAATACAGGTAAGAGTTATTGTTTCTCCTTGCTTAAATGTCGTAACCTCCGATTCACCTGCTGGTGCGTCTGCAAAATATATGGTAAACGTCTCATCAACCTTAATGTCCGGCCCAAACTGATACACACCATCACCAAAGTCGATAATGGTTATCTTGGTATCCTTTGGAAGAACACCTGGATCAAAGGTTATTGTAACACTACCCAAGCTTACAGAACCACCTTCTTCTGCACTTACCCATTCCTGGACCATATCTTTCTTTTCAGCAAAAGCCCAGGCAGTTAGCGCAAGAAGTGCAAGCGCAACCATACAGAGGATTACGTAAAACTTGAAACCTGCTTTATTTCTCATACTATCACCTCTTTCGGTAGCCCAGCCATCATAGCTATTTAAATAGCTTTAGATCTGTGACTTTGCGCCTCACCCTTTCGGATGGTTTGCTATTATCGAGAGTTAAATACAGTTTACGAACTTTAATTCATCATCCCCCTCTTGATACATTATATAATAAATAATTATAAATGCAAGTAATTCCCGTTTTTGGTCTTTTATTTTAGGTTTTTTATCTTATCCAAGGATTCATTTATGTCTTCAATAAATCTTTTCGTCCCTACCTCTTGTAATATTTTTTTCGCTTTATTTAATTTTACTTGTGCCCGCATAAATTCTTTTTTGATTATCAGTATATTTCCCCATTCATAATAACTTTCACCCTCGTTTATTTTATCCCCGAATCTTGAGTATATCTTTATGGCTTTTTTAAAAAATATTTCAGAATCTTCCCATTTTTTATATTTTTTATACAATTTTGCCTTTAATTTATAGACATCTGCTAATCCTAATTTATCTTCTAACTCTTCAAATATCTTTTCTGCCTGAAAAATATAATATTTTACTTCTTTATATTCATCTTTTTCTAAGTATTCCTCTCCCAAATGAATATA
>JAYEJO010000187.1:0-6978 GCA_034660595.1 Candidatus Caldatribacteriota bacterium | reverse complement strand
ATATTTTTGGCAAAGCGCTTACCTATTATGCTAATTACCAGGTAGGGCATACATTGGTGGGCGCCAAAGCTCCGGTAATAATACCCTCCCGGGCAGATAAAAGTGATGTGAAATTAAATTGCATCGCTGTTTCTATCTTGTGCAGTAAATAAAATATACCAGAAGACTGTTCTCTGGCGTATTTTATAATAAGAAATTATTTTTCCTGATTGGGATGTTTTATATTTTTGCCATTTAATATAAACACAACTTCCTCACTTATATTAGTGGCTAAATCAGCAATTCTTTCTAAATGACGGCCAACTAAAATTAATTCTATCGCTCTTTTTATAGTTCTGGGATCCTCTATCATATAAGTTAAAAGTTCTCTAAATATTTGGTTATTTAAATCATCAACTAAATTATCTCTTCCCCCGATTCTTTTAGCCAGAAGAGAATCTTTATTTACAAGAGAATCTATCGAAGTCCTCACCATCTCTTGAGCCAGTTCTGCCATTCGGGGGATATCAATTAAGGGTTTAAGTAAGGGTTGTTTTAATAATTCTAAGGTCCTTTGGGAAATATTTACCGCCTGGTCTGCTATTCTTTCCAAATGACTAACAATTTTCATAGCAGAAGTAATAAATCTTAAATCAACGGCCATAGGCTGTTTCAAAGCCAAAAGTTTTAAACATTGATTATTTATTTCTATCTCCAAAAAATTAATCTTACTATCTTGGTCAATTATTTTCTGAGCTAAATTCGAATCTCTTTCTACTAAAGCTTTTATTGATTTGGCGATTGCTTCTTCAGCTAAAGAAGCCATTTTTAATAAATTTTCTTTTAGAGAATTTAATTCTTGGTCAAATTGCCTTTCCATCTCTTTATCCTCCTTGTTATTTTGATTCAAAGAACCATCACTTAATTCATTTAGCCAAAGCGGCCGGTAATATAATCTTCCGTAATTTTTTGGCTGGGATTGGTGAAAATCTTTTCAGTCTTATCAAATTCAATTAATTCTCCCAACATCAAAAAAGCTGTCAAATCCGAAACACGAGCTGCCTGCTGCATATTATGAGTTACGATAACTATGGTGTATTTTTCCTTCAGTTTCTGAATTAATTCTTCAATCTTGGCGGTAGCAATAGGGTCTAAAGCAGAGCAGGGTTCATCAAAAAGAATTACCTCAGGTTTAATGGCCAGAGCCCGGGCAATACATAGTCGTTGCTGCTGCCCACCTGATAAATCTAAAGCGGGAGTATTCAGCCGATCTTTAACTTCTTCCCATAAAGCAGCAGCTTGTAAACTATTCTCTACCCGTTCTCTCAACTCATCTTTGTTTTTAATAAGACCATTAATTTTGAGTCCATAAGCCACATTTTCGAAGATGGATTTAGGGAAGGGGTTAGGTCTTTGAAAGACCATTCCTATTTTTCTTCGAATTTCTACTACGTCTACTTCTTCAGCATAGATATTTTTATGATTAAATAAAATATTTCCTTCTATCTTTGTCCCTGAAATAATGTCATTCATTCGATTAAGAGTTCTGATAAAAGTGGATTTACCACATCCCGAGGGGCCTATAATAGCCGTTACGGCATTGCTTTTCACAATAAGATTTATATTTTTTAGCACTTGATTTACTTCATAATAAAAATTTAGATTTTTGACCTGCATCTTTACATTATTTTCTTTTTGTATGATTTTGTCTACCATTTTTTACTCCTTCTAAATCGATTACGTAAAGTGAAGGCAATTAAATTTAACCCTAATACCAGAAGAATTAAAACCAAAGCTGTTCCGTAGGCAATAGGCACTTGAGATTCAGGATGGGTTCCTTCGGTTAGTAAGGCATAAATATGATAAGGCAGAGTTTGAACTTCACTGAAAACAGAGTTAGGAAGCCGCATAGTATAAAAGGTTGCTGCAGTGAAAAGAATTGGTGCGGTTTCCCCGGCTGCCCGCCCGATAGAAAGAATTGAACCGGTTAAAATCCCAGAAATTGAGTTAGGCAAAACTACTTTCTGAATAGTCTGCCACTTGGTAGCTCCCAAGGCTAAAGATGCTTCCCGGAAAGATTGAGGAACTGTTGAGAGAGCTTCCTCGCTAGCTCGAATTATAGTAGGCAGGATCAATATGCCTAAAGTTAAACTTCCTGAAAGGATAGAAACACCAAAATTTAGGAATTTTACAAATATTGCCAGACCAAAAAGTCCAAAGACTACTGACGGTACTCCGGCTAAATTATTAATACCTATTCGAACTATCCTTATCAATCGATTTTGGGTGGAATATTCAGTTAAATATATGGCGGCAGAGGTTCCCAGGGGGAGAGCAAAACAGATTGCCCCAATAGTTAAATACAGGGTGCCCAGGATGGCAGGAAAGATTCCGCCGGCAGTCATTCCTTTTTGGGGCATCTGGGTTAAAAATTGCCAATTAATTACTTTTATTCCTCTAAAAATAATAAAATAAAACATCATAAAAACAGAAGATAAAATTATTACTACCATTGATATAAGGAATAAGTAGGCTAATTTTTCTTTGTACCTTCTTTTTTTCATCGAGAAGATCTCCTAAATTTGATTAAAAAATAATCAGCAGTTAAATTAAGAGCCAAGCTTACCATAAAAAGAATACAAGCAAGGCTAAATAAAGCATGATAATGACTGCTCCCCACTACGGCTTCACCCATCTCTAAGGCAATAGTGGCAGTTATCGGTCGTGCTGGCTGTAAGAAAGAACGAGGGATAACTGCTGCTCCACCGGCTACCATCAATACCGTCATAGTCTCACCGATGGCTCTACCCATACCCAACAAAACTGCTGTACTAATTCCCGAAAAAGCAGCAGGTACTGTGACCTTGATTATGGTTTCCCATTTGGTTGCTCCTAAAGCACAAGATGCTTCCTTGTAGTCTTTGGAGACGGAAAAAAGTGCTTCCTCAGAAAGGCTGGTAATAGTAGGGATAGCCATAAGGGCAAGGAGCAGGGAAGCGGTGAGAGAACAAAGACCTACAGGTAGATTCAGGAGTTTTTGCAGCCAGGGTCCTAAAAGCACTATTCCTAAAAAGCCGTAAATTACCGAGGGAATACCGGTTAACATTTCGATGACTAATTTTAAAAAATTTCTAATTTTTGGAGTGGCTAATTCGGAGATATAAATAGCCGCAGAAACTCCCAGAGGGACTGCTATAATCAATGCCCCTAAGGTAATCCAAAAAGAACCGAGAATTAAAGGGAGTACTCCAAACTCAGGGGGGGCATAAGTAGGATACCAGGACTTCCCCCAGAGAAATTCTTTTAAGTCAATCTCTCGAAATAGGGGAAGTCCTTCCTTAAATAAGATTAAGGTTATTCCAGCCAAGAAGAATATAGAAGTAAGGGAAGAGAGTAGAAATATATTTTTTATTATCTTTTCTTTTAAAAAAAATTTCCCTTTCAAATTATACTCCTCATAATTTTTGATTATTTAAAAGCCTAAAGGTACAAATCCTTGCTCTTCAACTATTTTTTGTCCTTCTTCGGAACAGATAAACTCAAGAAAATCTTTGGCTACCCCTTGAGGTGCTCCATCAGTATACATATAAAGAGGACGAGAAATAGGATATTTTCCACTGACTACAGTTTCCTGTTCCGGGATTACTCCGTTTACCAGTAAAGCCTTTACAGTATTACTAATATATCCTAATCCTACATAGCCGATAGCTCCCTTAGTGGTACTGATAACTGTAGCTACTGTTTGATTGGAGGCCTGAGCAAGAGCCTCAGGTTTAACTTTCTTACCTCCTAGTACTATTTTACTAAATGTTTCAAAGGTTCCACTTGCTGAATCTCTGGAGACCACCACAATCTTCAGGTCTTTTCCTCCCAATTCTTTCCAATTGGTTATTTTTCCGGTATAAATATCTTTTATCTCTTCTATGTTTAAACCTTGAATTGGATTAGAAGTATGGACTATAACTGCAATGCCATCCATAGCTACAATATGAGGAACAGGGCTGATTCCTTTTTTCTGACAGAGTAAAATTTCTTTTACCTTCATCGACCGCGAAGCATCAGCGATATCACAAGTTCCTTCGATTAGAGCGGCAATTCCATTTCCTGACCCTCCTCCCCGCACTGAGATGTTTGCCTGAGGATTATTTTGCATAAAGACTTCTGCAGCTGTTTGGGCTATAGGAAGAACGGTAGTTGAGCCCTGGACAACAAGCTGCCCTTCCCCCGCTTGTGAGATGGGAACTATTAGAGTTAAAACAAGACAGGTTAAAAGTAGTATTCGAGTAATTCTTTTCATTAAATCATACCTCCTAAAATATTTTTTTGATTCTGATTTTAGTTTAAAATTCTAATGTTACATTTTGATTACAGATTAATTAAGATTTGGTTAATTTTATAATTTGTAGTTTTTGGAGGTACATAGATGTAATTTGTAGATTTTTGTAACAGGTTTTTTAATTCACTCTGAAGAAACTAAATAAAAAGAGGATTAGTTTAAAGTTAAGAATTTTTGGGAAGAGTAAAGGAAAATTTCGAGCCTTTTCCTGGTTTGCTTTCAACTCCTATCGTCCCTTGGTGAGCTTGAACAATATGTTTTACGATGGCAAGTCCTAAACCGGTCCCTCCTAATTTTCGAGAACGGTCCTTGTTTGCTCGATAAAAACGTTCGAAGATTCTGGGTAGATGTTCGGCTGAAATACCTATGCCATTATCAGCGATTTCAATATAAATGTTTTCTGCTTTTTCTAAGGCTGAGATATAAATTTCCCCTCCATCGGGAGTATATTTTAGAGCATTATCTAAAAGATTTCTGAAAACTACTTCAATCTGTTCAGGATCTGCTTTTATTAAGGAGAGCTGAGGGGAAATATTAATTTTAATTTTGTGATCTTTTTGCTCTATCTTTTTTTTGAACTCCGAGATGATCTTATCGATTAAATCTCTTAAATTTATTGATTGTAAATTCATGGCAATTTCTTGGGATTCTATCTTCGAAAGTTGTAACAGTTCTTCAATTAAGTTATTTAATCTGTTACTCTGTTTTTCGATTATTTTTAAAAAGTGCCTAGCCTTTTCCGGGTCATTTATCGCCCCTTCTTTTAAGGTTTCTACAAATCCCTGAATGGAGGTAAGGGGAGTACGCAGCTCATGGGAAACATTAGCTACAAATTCCGATCGCATTTTCTCTAATTTTTTAATTTCGGTTATATCATTTAAAACTACTACCGCTCCCCAGACCTTATTCTTTTCGCTTAGAGGATTAGCTGAGGCATGGAATATTTTCTCTTGAGGAGAAAATAGGGTTACTTCCCGAGTCAAGGCCTGACCTTTTTGTAGAGTTTCTTTTAAAAGTTCGTTTAATTGGTTATTTCTTATTATCTCCCAGTGGAATTTTCCTAAAACCCTATCGGAAGAGCAATCAATCATATTTTCCAAGGCATGATTAAAAAGTATAATCCTGCCTTCTTTGTCTATAGCTGCTATCCCCTCAATAACACTGGAGAGTACCACCTTCATTTTATCTTTATCTTCACTGATAATCCTTATTTTATTCTCTAATTCCTCTGACATTAGATTCAAACTATCGGCAAGCTGACCTATCTCATCCTGGCTGAGAGTCTTAAGTTTTTTACTAAAATTTCCCTTAGATATCTTTTGTGAAACTTTGATCATTTCTTGCAAGGGCCTGGTAATAGTCAAAGAGATTATTAAGCTAATTATAGAAGCGATAACTAAAGCAATTGCAGTGGCTAAAATAATTATTTTATGAAGATTACTAATATTTTCGTTCACTTCTGTTAGAGGAAGGGAGAGTCGAGCTATGCCAAGAGTCTGATTATTTTTAATAATAGGAATGGCGAGGTATAACATATCTATTTCTAAAGTAGAACTGTAACGGATACTTTTTCCGGTTTTACCCTGCAGGGCTTCTTTAATCTCTGGCCTATCGGCATGGTTTTCCATTAAAGCGGGATCTTTCTCTGAATCGCCTAAAACTATACCATTTATATCGATTATAGTAATCCTTATTTCTAACTCTTTACCCAAATCTTTAGTTTTTAATTTAATTTGAGATAGATTATTTGTAGACAGGTCGTCCCCAAGGATGTTTGCAACTAAAGTAGCATTGGATTTGAGATTAGAGGAGAGATGGTTAATATAGAAATTACGTAAAGAGATAATTGCCAATATCCCCGTAAAGGCTACACAGATAATGATTATAATTATATAAGTAAAAAATAATTTCCAACTGATTTTTTTTATCATGCTTCCTCTTTAAACCTGTATCCTATACCTCTTATAGTGATTATATAATCACTGGCTATTAGCAACTTCTGGCGCAGTCTCCTTATATGAACATCAACTGCTCTATCTACTATAAAACTATCTTCTGCCCAGACCTGATTAAGCAGCTGCTCACGGGTAAAGACCTTTCCGGGATGGGAAGCTAAAAATTTTAATAATTTAAATTCGGTAGAGGTTAGGTTTAAGGGTTGGTCTTTTATAGTAACCTGATGTTTGGTTGAATCAATAACCAGGTCTTCAAATTTAATGATGTCTTTTTCTTTTAAGAGAGGGGAAATATTATTTTTTGTCCTACGGAGTACAGCTTTTACTCGGGCTAATAATTCTCTTATCTTGAAGGGTTTGGTGATATAATCATCAGCTCCCAATTCCAAGCCCAACACTATATCAGTTTCTTCTCCTTTAGCAGTTAGCATAATGATGGGGATGTGAGAGGTTTGGGGATTGTTTTTTAAGAATTTACAAACATCTAAGCCATCTATTTCCGGAAGCATTAAATCGAGGAGAATTAAATCCGGAAGTTCAGTTTTAATATATTCCAAACACTCCTCTCCGCTGAAAGCAGAACTTATCTTATACCCTTCTTTTTCTAAATTATATTGGAGAAGTTCAACTATATCTTTTTCATCATCTACCACTAATATCTTTTCTTTACTCATAAAAATTTCCCTCAAGAGCCTAAAATAATTTCTA
>JAYEJO010000186.1:0-6999 GCA_034660595.1 Candidatus Caldatribacteriota bacterium | reverse complement strand
AAAAAAAGAATCCAGCAGTGGTGTATTAATCTGTTGAATCATAATAATGAAATCTAATTCCCATTGAAAAATGGCATCCATATCAACCCCTCCTCGTTAATGATAATAATTTATTATATCAAAAATAACCAAAGAATGCTCTTTTTCCAAAAAAGAAATTTTATTTTCAAAAAAAGAAGGATTTTTAAAGCTTGTAACGTATTAATAATTATAGGAGAAATTTCGCATTCTCATGGAAAAATAAAAGCATGAGGAGTGACAAGAGATAATCTGTTGGTTTAATAAGTTACTGGTAATATATAAGAGGCATATCCCATTTTTATCATTAAAAATGTGAAGTTGTGAAGCCTGACCCCAGGAAATACCCAAAAAGAAATGAAGATGCCACGGATGGTTCCGTTGGCGGTTTTATTGACTTATGGTAAATATGTGTTATTATACCTTGTTAGATGAAATTGGGGCAAGCCCCATTTTCTTAATTAATTTGAGGAGAAAATTATGACAGATAAAATTAAATTTGAGCATCTTGGCCTTTCCAAAAGGGTCTTAGATGCTGTTTACGAGAAAGGTTTTGAAGAACCATCTCCCATTCAGGCCTTAACCATTCCTGTAATGTTGCGAAACGATATCAATATAATAGCACAGGCTCAGACAGGAACCGGTAAAACAGCTGCCTTCGGACTGCCTTTAATAGAAATGATAAACTCCAGCAAGAGAAGTGTACAGGCTCTTATCATTACACCTACAAGGGAGCTTGCCATACAGGTTTCTGAGGAGATTAGTTCGTTAAAAGGCGATTCCGGTATTCAGGCCATTCCTATCTACGGAGGGCAATCAATCGATCAGCAGTTAAGACGCCTTAAAAAAGGAGTGCATATTGTTGTAGGTACACCCGGAAGAGTTATTGACCATATCAAGAGAAAGACACTCAACCTCAAGGATATTAAATATCTGATCCTTGATGAGGCTGATGAAATGCTTAATATGGGGTTCGTTGAGGATATGGAAGAGATAATGAAACACACCAATCCCCAGAAAAGGACTCTTCTGTTTTCGGCTACTATGCCGTCAAGGATCAAGGCACTCGCGAGTAAATACATGGGGGATTACGAATTTATTACTGTTGAGAAACAGCCGCTTACCACAGGGCTTACAGAACAGATATATTATGAAGTAAAAGCCGGAGACAAATTTGAGGCATTGTGCAGAATCATTGATATTGAAGAAGATTTTTACGGGCTGGTTTTCTGCAGGACAAAGAATGATGTTGATGATGTCGTCAGCCATCTTATCGAAAGAGGGTATGATGCTGATGCCATTCACGGTGATATTTCACAGAGTCAAAGAGAAAAAACCCTGGATAAGTTCAAGAAAAAGAGGATTAATGTCCTGGTGGCAACTGATGTAGCTGCACGTGGTATAGATGTTAGCAATATGACTCATGTAATTAATTATTCTCTTCCGCACGATCCCGAATCATATGTGAACAGAATCGGTCGTACAGGAAGAGCAGGTAAACAGGGAACGGCCATAACCTTTATTACACCGAGCGAATATAGGAAGCTGATGTTTATTCAGCGCATAGCGAAGACCGATATAAAAAAGTCAAAGGTACCAAATGTTAAGGATATTATTAAAGCAAAGAAAAATAAGATAACCGAAGATATAACAGCTATTAACAGTGAAGAGATAGATAATACATACTATAATTGGGCTAAAAAATTTCTTGATAATAATAACCCGACTCAGATACTGGCTAAATTACTAAATTACAGTTTTGATGATAAACTTAACCCCGGTCTGTATAGAGAGATAAAGGATTTGTCAGGTAAAAACAGAAAAATAGAGATGGAAGGCAGAACAAGGTTATTTGTAGCATTAGGTAAGAAAGATAAGATAAGCCCCAGCAAACTGGTAAAGTTTATTATCAAAAATACAGGAGTTAGGAATTCTGCTATTGACCAGGTGGAAGTGTACGATAACTTTTCCTTCATAACCGTACCTTTTAAAGAAGCTGAAATTATTTTAGGTGTCTTTCAAAAAAAATCCGGAAATAGAAAATCATTGATAGTTAAAGCCAAAAAAAAGAAAACTAGTTAAAATAAACAGGACGGTTTTCTATTTCTTTCTAGGAGAGAATTCCGCTAATCTTTACTGCGGTATAGACCAGAAGAAGGGATAGGATGCTGTTTATAATAATTCTTAATTTTAGGTGATGCAAATATTGGTTAATAATTGCCCCGAATGCAGCCCAGGTTGAAACAGCACAAAGACCTATGAAAGCAATGCTTAATGAGGATAGAACAATATAGAGAGGGTTGTTAATAATAGGACTTAGAAAAGTCGAGTACAAAGTCAGGCCAAAAATAATTCCTTTGGGATTTATAAATTGAAGTAATACACCTTTGTAAAAACCCCAGAGAAATTGGTCAGATTTTTCCTGAAAGGAAAAGCTGGCTTTAAAGGTGCTATAAGCAAGGTAAAGAATATAGGCTGCTCCAACCCAGCGCATAATGGGTTCGACAGAGGGAACGGCTGTAAAAAGCAAGTTAGAAAAAAATCCGCAAAGCAACATAACTAAAAAAAATCCGGTAACAATTCCATAGATATAGTTCATAGTTTTTTTAATTCCAAAATTAATACTCATGGAAGTACTGCTAAGGTTATTGGGTCCCGGAGTGAAGGTAGTAATCAAGGCGAAGGGAATCAAAACACCAAAGTCAATTAAGTTCATTTCTATTCCCTCCTCAATCATTTATTTTGATCTATAATTTTTGGATTCAGGCAGCAAGTAAAAGTGTTTATCAATTTACAGTAAAAAAGTCCTGTTGTCAAGAAATTTGCATAAGTTACAAAACCTGATAAAATTAAAAAAACGCTTAAGGATAGTTAAACTTAATATAATTTAACCCAATAATGGGCGAAATAAAAGTTGATTTAAAAATAAGCAGAAAGGATAATTTATGAGTAAAATGATTAAAAGTGTATGTGTGTATGGCATTGGAGGTGTTGGAGGGTATTTTGGCGGCAGAATAGCCCACAAAATTAGTAAGGGTAACCGCGCTATACAGGTTTATTTTATAGGCCGGGGAGAACATTTAAAAGCCATTCAGCAGAACGGGTTGAATCTAATAACCGATAAAGAGGAATTTCTTTGCTTTCCGAATATTGCCACAGATAATATAAGACATATACCTACCCCGGATTTATATTTGCTATGTGTAAAAGGGTATGACTTGGATAATGCTGTTGCATCAATTTCAAAAAATATATCCGCTGATACTATAATTCTTCCCCTGCTTAACGGAGTAGATATCTGTGAGCGCATAAGGACCGGCTTACAAAAAGCGATAGTCTCACCCGCAAGTGTCTATGTTTCCTCCAGCATTGAAAAGCCCGGCACCATCAGACAAGTAGGCCCTGAGGGACATATCATATTTGGTAAAGATCCGAAACACTTAAACTATAATTACAAGCATCTTGTTGAGTTCTTTAATGAAATGGGAATTTGCAGTACCTGGCATGATAATCCTTATCCGGCAATATGGGAAAAATATATATTTATAACCGCATTTAGTTTAATGACTGCCTATTCGGGAAAAACAATAGGAGCAGTACTCGCTGATGATAAGTTAAAGAGTATGACGGAAAATATTATGAAAGAAGTTGTTTTAGTGGGGAAAACAAATAATATAGATTTTGAGCAAGATATAGTAGAGAAAACTATACAAAAGGCTAAAAATTTTCCTTACGAGAGCAAGACTTCCTTCCAAAGAGATTATGAAAAAGGGAAGACTAGACATGAAGGAGATATATTCGGAGGAACTTTAATCCGTTTGGCGAAAGAACACAATGTCTCTATTCCTACAATTACAAAGGTGTATGGAGAGTTAATGACGCGATAGATAATTTGAGGGAGTCTTACTTTTTATAAAGTTTTTGAATAAGTTGCCAGGATAGTATAAAATAAAACAAGGAGGCGAAAATTGTGGATAAGATGATTGCCTTTTGTGGATTAAACTGTGCTGAATGCCCGGCTTTTATAGCTACTCAGAAAGATGATGACAAAAAAAGGAAGAAAGTGGCAAAAGTTTGGTCTAAAGAATTTAAGTGTGATATAAAACCAGAAGATATTAATTGTGATGGGTGTTTGGAAGAGTCTGGTCGAGTTTTTAGTCATTGCAAAGTTTGTGAAATAAGAAAGTGTGGGCAGGAAAAGGAAGTTAAAAATTGTGCTTACTGTGACGATTATGCCTGTGAAAAGCTAACCAATTTTTTTAATATGGCACCAGAAGCCAAGTTTGCCCTGGAAGAAATCAGAAAAAATCTTTAGAAAAGAAGGATTCCTTTCTTGTAATAGCGAATGATATTTATAGAGGAGGGTTAACATGAAAATACTTTTGGTTTACCCTGAATATCCCGATACCTTTTGGAGTTTTAAATATGCCCTAAAGTTTATCTCTAAAAAAGCGAGTCTCCCGCCTTTGGGACTGTTAACCGTAGCTGCCCTGCTTCCTAAAGAGTGGGAGAAAAAACTGGTAGATATGACGGTAACAGCATTAATTGATAGAGACATCAAATGGGCAGATTATGTATTTATTAGTGCCATGTCTATTCAAAAGGAGTCGGTGAAGAAGATAATTGCTCAATGTAAGAGATTGGGAGCAAAGATTGTTGCCGGTGGTCCTCTCTTTACATCCGGATATGAAGACTTTGAGAATGATGTAGATTATTTTATACTTAATGAGGCTGAAATTACTCTACCTCAATTTTTAGAAGATTTAAAAGGAGGACACCTTAAACATATCTACACCTCAGATCAGTGGGTTGATATAAAAAAGACCCCCATTCCCCTTTGGGAATTAGCTGATATAAATAAATATGTCACTATGTGTATTCAATATTCTCGAGGATGTCCCTTTAACTGTGATTTTTGTGATGTCACCTTCCTCTTCGGACATAAGATGAGATTAAAAACTAAAGACCAAATATTAGCAGAATTAGACAGTCTGTATTCACGGGGATGGAGAGGTGGAGTATTTATTGTTGATGATAATTTTATTGGAAATAAGAAAGAATTAAAAAATAAAGTACTTCCTGCAATGATTGATTGGATGGAAGAACGAAAATATCCTTTCACCTTTACTACTCAAGCCTCTATAAACCTCTCCGATGATGAGGAACTTATGCGTTTGATGGTCCGGGCAAGGTTTGGTTCAGTATTTGTGGGTATTGAGACTCCCAATGAAGAGAGTTTAGCTGAATGCAACAAGTTACAAAATAAAAATCGTGATCTAATAGCTTGTGTTAAGAAAATACAAAAGTTTGGTTTAATAGTTAACGGAGGATTTATTATAGGCTTCGATAATGACTCACCTTCAATTTTTGAAAGTATGATTGAATTTGTTCAAAAAAGTGGAATTGTCAGCGCCATGGTCGGACTGTTAAACGCTCCTCGAGGCACCAAACTCTATAAGCGGCTTGCTAAAGAGAATAGATTATTAAAAGAAGCTACAGGTGACAATACCGACCTTTCCATTAATTTTATTCCCAAAATGAACTATAAAGTACTTATCGATGGCTATAAGAGAGTTCTCAATACCATTTACTCCCCTAAATGTTACTATGAACGTGTCCTGGCGCTTTTAAAAAATCTGAAACCTCTGCAAAAACAGAAATATCAATTTCATTTTTGGTATCTTACTGCCTTCCTTAAATCTATCTGGCAGCTGGGAATAATAGGGAAGGAAAGAATTTATTATTGGAAAATCTTTTTCTGGACTTTGTTTCGGCGTCCGCAACTCTTGCCTATGGCCATAACTTATGCCGTCTACGGGTTTCATTTTCGTAAGATTTATAAAAACTATTAACTTTGTTAAAGAATCGTTACCCGCTAACAAAGTCTTCACTCAATAGGGGGTGAAAAGTGTGGGTTGGATTGAGATAAGTCAAAAAGAAAACACCTTAACTATAATATTTTATTTGTTAGTAGTAGTTTTCGTTTTAGCAATAAGTATAGTTTTCATCCCCGCATTTAGAGGATTTGTAAGTGGTACTTTTATGATAATTTCCGGGGTTATTCTGGTTATATTGGGTAGTGTATTAATAGGTTTAACTTTGGTACAAAAAGTAGAGGGGAAGCTTAAAAAGCTTTTAATACTGACCGGGGCTTCTGCTGCCGGATTTTTTGTCTTTGCTTTACTGCACAATATTTTTTATGCTTTAGCCCAGGTTACCAACCATATAACCATATTAAGCTACCTGATGAAAGCCTCTGAAGTGATATTTTTCCTTATTGCAATTATTGCCTGCCCTATAGGTTTTATAATTGGAGTAATCGGTACTATAGTTATGTTCAATAAGAAAAGAAAAATGTTGTAGGGAAACAAAGGTGCCAGGCACCTTTGTTTCCCTAGGCCTAAGAACTGACTAAACATGATACACGATGCGGAATACGAATTTATTCTGATTCTTGGCTTTTTCCTATTGTTTTCTTAACTAGCTAACCAGGTAACTAACTAACCAATTAACTTATTCTTAGCGAGATACGATTCACGAGATACGAGATACGAATTAATAGTACTTGACAGCCATGTTATAATTATTAAAAATAATAAATAGTTAAAAGCAAGGCGTGGGAGAAGTAGCAAATTACCAAATTTTACAGAGAGTCGTTTACGGTGAGAAGCGACACAAAAATTTTAAAGGATTTGCGAAATGGACCCACAAGCTTCAGGCTGAAAGGACGTAAATAGTCTGAGTAAGTTATGACGGATTTTTCCCCCGTAAAAAGGAAAAGTGTATCGGTGTATAATTAATTTATATTGCCCGTACTCTTAAAGAGTAGGATTTTTCTAAATAAACAAAAATCCTATTAGAGTGGCACCACGGAATTAACCTTTCGTCTCTTGGAGATGAAAGGTTTTTTTGTTTATATACCCGTACACTTTATCAAGAGGGGTCTAATAGATAATAATTTTAATATTAAATTATATTAAT
>JAYEJO010000185.1:0-1525 GCA_034660595.1 Candidatus Caldatribacteriota bacterium | reverse complement strand
AGGAAGGGTTTATCGGTATCTCTTTTGGGGGTAGCAATATAACTGTCTACCGCATCTAATAATATTATTAGATGCGGTAGACAGTTATATTGCTACCCCCAAAAGAGATACCGATAAACCCTTCCTCTTATCAGTGGAAGACGTCTTTTCTATAACCGGTAGAGGGACAGTGGCTACCGGTAGATTAGAAAGAGGATTGGTCAAAGTAGGAGACCCGGCCGAGATAGTCGGACTTGCTCCCAAAGTGACAAAAACCGTAATTACCGGAGTAGAAATGTTTCGTAAGACTATGGATCAAGCTGAAGCCGGAGATAATATCGGGCTGCTACTGCGGGGAATAGATAAAGATCATGTAAAAAGAGGTCAGGTAATAGCCGTTCCCGGCAGTATAACCCCTCACACTAAATTCAAAGGTAAGATCTATGTTTTGACCAAAGAAGAAGGTGGAAGACATACTCCAATCTTTACCGGTTATCGTCCTCAGTTCTACTTTAGAACTACTGATGTTACCGGTACAGTTGAACTCCCTGAAGGAGTAGAGATGGTTATGCCTGGTGATAGTGTAACTATTACCGGTGAACTAATTACTCCTATTGCCATGGAGAAACAGCTTCGTTTCGCTATCCGAGAAGGAGGACGAACTATCAGTGCCGGAGTGGTAAGTGAGATAATAGAATAGAGAAGCCAGTAGTCAGAATCCAGAATAAAGAAAAGAAATACAAAGAGAAATAAAGAGAAACAATATCTTGATTGGTGAATTGGTGGATTAAGACTAATTAGTAACCGTTATTAGTAGGGGTGTATTGTATACGTCCCTAGACCTAAATGCTAATACTATCCGCTAGTAAATACGAAATAGGATATAAAAGATTCTGTTGAATATTCTTGACATAGAATAAAAAATGTGGTAAATTTACTTTTGCACAATTTTACTTTATAGGAGAAATATCTAATGAGACAAAGAATAATTTTAGCTTGTAGTAAATGTAAAAATAGAAATTATTATAAATATAAAAATAAGAAAAATACACCAGAAAAGATAGAGCTTAAAAAGTATTGTAAATTTTGCAAGACTCATACTTTGCATAAAGAGCTAAAAAAAGTTTCTTAAAAAGTTGTATAGGTCCGTAGCTCTAACGGCAGAGCACCGGACTCCAAATCCGGGTGTTGCAGGTTCAAATCCTGCCGGACCTGCCATTTTTCATTAGCAAAGATAAAAAAAATAGAATGTGAGAAAAAATGAAAATAAAAAAAATGTTTGGTAAAATTAGTAGTTTTATAAAAGAAGCTATAACTGAATTAAAGAGAGTTATATGGCCAAATCGGAAGGAACTTAAAAATAGCACGATTACAGTTATATCTACTATAATTATAGTTTCTATTTTTGTTGGGCTTGTTGACCTGGTTTTTACCAATATACTAACTTTATTTATGCAGTAAAATTTAATCAGAAGAATATTTTATATATCCATTATAATACATAAAGGAAAAATTAATTAATGAGAATGGTATCAATGAAAAAAAT
>JAYEJO010000184.1:0-1570 GCA_034660595.1 Candidatus Caldatribacteriota bacterium | reverse complement strand
GTTATTAAGATACATTTTAAACCATATACCATCAGAAGGGGCAGTAATGAGACCAGGATTATAAAGAAACTCTCCCGCTCTCTTGGGACAGAGTTGCTATCCCATCGGCTGCAGGATGATTCTATGAAAACTATGCAGAGATTGGCAAAGGACAGGCTAAACGCATTTAATATACTTGCAGATTCTTTGCGTAATGCTATTACAAAATCCGCCTTGATTTTTTCTCTTATTAAACAGGAAATAGGGTATCTGAGGGAACAGTGGGAAAAGCTGCTTTTAGAAAACCGAAAAGAGAAAAACATGAAGGCAGAGGCTATTAATGAATTAAATGATATCTTGATGTCCATAGGGGAGAAATATAAAGACCTCGGAAAAAATTTAGTAGCTACTCAGAATAAATTTCTTAAGCTTTCCCTACCGGCTGAAAAAGGGGAAAATTGGGTGAATATGCAGATAAAAGAGAGGTGGGATGATTTGCTCAATAAATTCCCCCATGATGATCAAAGGGAAAGATTGGTCTGGGGAAACATAGATAAGCTAAAAAAGTCACTCTATTTTGGGCAAAATCCAGATATAATTGCTGGTTACAAAGAAATTCCAGAGGAGATTAAGCGAGAGTGGGTTAAGCTTATTTATAGCAATGATGATAGTTTTAATAATTCGTCTCTTGATAGGTTAATAAATATACTGGACAATTCCGACATTAATATACCTTATCAGGAAAAGTCAAAAAAGTCCTTGAAACAACTCAAGGCCCTTAGAGATACTATGCACCAGCTTGAGCGAAATACCAATTTTCTTCTATACCAGGTTCTTAACGGGGGTGATGAGGGATTGGTTTTAGATAATACAAATGGAATGAATAATCTTATTGATAAAAATTATTCTATTGGTAACAATCTAACACATTAAATGATTTATAAATAAAAAAGGTCATTTCCTGCCACATTTTTTCTATTACCGAAATTGTGAATTCACCTGAATACAGGGTCGCCCTTTTACTTCCGTTAAAAATGGGGCCATTCTTTAGATTCCACCTTTTTCTTTTAGAAGAATAAAAAAATAAGCCCGATATCAAAGGCGTTAATTTTTTATACTTGCCGTCCGTTTTTTACTTATCATTATAACATTTTTTTAAAGTCGCCGAAAACACCTAATTAATATCTAAGCTAAAGCCATGATTTGCGTTCAAGAGACCAGAATGTGGCTTTTCGTTTAGGTACTAATTACACAGTTCATTGCTGAAAATGGAGAAAAAATTTAATGGATAGGATAAAGGTAGAGACACCGATCGTTGAGATGGACGGTGATGAGATGACCAGGGTCATATGGAAGATGGTTAAAGGTAGACTTATTCTTCCATATATAGATATTAATGAGGAATATTTTGATCTACATATAAAAAACCGTGACAGGACAGATGATCAGGTAACAGTGGAGGCGGCAAATGCTATCAGGAAGTATGGTGTTGGGGTAAAATGTGCAACTATAACCCCAAATTCTGAGAGAATGAGAGAATACAACTTGAAAAAAATGTGGAAGAGCCCTAATGGAACAATAAGGTCCATGC
>JAYEJO010000183.1:0-7215 GCA_034660595.1 Candidatus Caldatribacteriota bacterium | reverse complement strand
CTTGAAGTAAAAACTTACAGGATTAAAGGCCATTTTGTAGGAGACCCCGAACTTTACAGAGATAAAAAAGAAGTTGAAGAATTTTGGTTAAATGAGCCTATTAAAGATTTTGAGAAAAGATTGATGGAAGAAAAGATGTTAAATGAAACTGAAAAGAATAAAATATGGGAAGATGCCCAGAAAGAAATTAAAGAGGCGGTTGGATTTGCTAAAGAAAGTCCTATGCCAAGTGGCGAAGACGCCTTAACTGACCTTTTTGTTAATGATTCCGGATACGATTATTAAAGGAGGGAAAAATGAGGGAAATAACTTTTGCTGAAGCTTTAGGAGAAGCTATTTTTGAAGAAATGGAAAAAGATCCTACTATTTTCACTTATGGTGAAGACATAGCCCAACAAGGAGGTATATTCGGTGCTTACAAATCTCTTTTGGGAAAATTTCCTGATAGAATTTTCGATACTCCTATATCGGAAGAGGTTATCTATGGTTCCGCATTGGGAGCTGCCCTGGTAGGAATGAGACCTATTGCTGAATTTCATTTTGCAGATTTCCTATTTACCGGTATCCAATCAATTACTCTTCAGATAGAAAAAATTAGATATATGGCAGGTGGGCAAGGAAAACTTCATCTGCTTCTAAGAGGTCCTGACGGTATATCGAATTCTGCTGCAGCCCAACATTCAGAATCTATAGAAACTATATTTATGCACACCCCCGGAATAAAGGTAATCATCCCTTCCACACCTTATGATATAAAAGGACTTGTAAAAACTGCTCTAAGGGAAGATGACCCGGTTATCTGTTTTGAACACAAAATGCTTTACAAAATAAAGGGTCCTGTCCCGGAAGAAGAGTACCTTATCCCCTTTGGAGTTGCTGATACAAAAAAAGAAGGAAGTGATGTTACGATAGTAACTATGTCCAGGATGGTTCATGAATCTTTGAAAGCAGCAGAAGAACTTGAGCATGACGGTATAAGCGTAGAGGTAATTGACCTGAGAACTCTCGTCCCCTGGGACAGAAAAACAGTTACTGAATCGGTAAAAAAAACCAATCACCTAGTTGTAGCCCATGAAACCTGGAAAAGGGCCGGATGGGGGGCAGAAATTGCCAGTGTGGTTCAAGAAGAGGCTTTTGATTATTTGGATGCACCCATTATAAGAGTTGGCGCGAAAAATGTGCCTATGCCTTTTAATTCTCTTCTTCAGGATTTCGTAACTCCTAATTATAAAGATGTAATTAAGGCAGTAAAGAAAGTGTTAAGGTAGGTAAATACTATGTATGAAATCAAAATGCCCAGATTTGGTTTAACCATGGAGTCCGGTTTTATCGAAAAATGGTTTAAAAAAGAAAAGGATGAAGTTAAAAAAGGTGAACCGCTCCTTGAAGTTTCTTCAGAAAAGATTACTAATGAGGTGGTTTCTCCTGCTTCCGGTATACTCCTTAAAATAATGGGTAAAGAAAAAGAAGAGATAAAAGTCGGAACGGTAATTGCTATAATAGGAGAAGAGGGAGAAAAAATTGAGGAAATAAAAGAAAAAGTAGAGCCGGGAAAAATCACTGAAGCTGTAGAAACAGAAGAAACCCCTTCTACGAGGGTTGCTCCTCCTGAAAGAGGTGGACGAATAAAAGCGTCTCCCCTGGCAAAAAAAATCGCCCGAGAAAAAAATCTTGACCTCTCTCAAATTAGGGGTACGGGACCGGGCGGAAGAATAGAAAAAAAAGATGTTCTCGTCTTTCTTTCTTCCGCTTCGGAAGAAAATGTAGAATTTAAAATAGAAAAACTTTCGAGCTTAAGAAGAACTATCGCTGAAAGGTTATCAAAATCTTTTCATACGGCCATCACTTTAACTAACACCACAGAAGTAGATTTTACTGAATTTAAAAAATTTATGAAAGGAAACAAGGTAAGCATAACTTCAGGTTTAGTATTTATTCTATCTAAAGTTTTAAAAGAATTAAATAAATTTAATGCTCATTTTGATTCTGACAAAAAAGAATTGATAATATTTAATAATATAAATATTGGCATAGCTGTGGACACAGAAAAAGGGTTAATGGTTCCGGTAATTAAAGATGCAGATAAATTAAACTTAAAAACAATAAATGAGCAAATCAAAAAATTAGCAGATAAGGCAAGAAAAGGCATAATCTCTGAAAAAGAGATCAAGGGCTCAACTTTTACTTTAACTAATTTAGGAATGATGAGAACAGAAATATTTACTCCGGTTATTAATCCACCAGAAGTAGCAATTTTAGGAATGGGAAGAATAATTAAAAAACCCGCAATAGTTAACGAAGATAAGATTAGCATACGGGAGTTAGCTTATCTCTCCCTTTCCTATGACCACCGAATAATAGATGGTGCAGATGCTGCAAAATTCTTAGAAAAATTAGCCAACTTAATTGAGAATCCTGTGCTAAAATAAAAAGGAGGTGAAAGAAAAAAGTTTATAGCTTCGAGATTAAAAGTAGAAATTCAAAAATTAATATTAAAAATTTAAAGGAGAAAAAAATGAAAAAAATTACAATTTTAAGTTTAGTCGTTGTACTTTTAATGGGAATTAGTTTTTCTGCTTGCAGTGCAAAAGAATTTAAACCAAAAGCAGAATACACTATGACCGTAAATGTAAACCCCGCCTTTGGTTGGGGAATGGGCGCACAAAAATGGTGTGAACTTATCGCAGAGAGAACCGGTGGAAAGATTAATGTAAAACCATATTGGGGCAGCCAGCTTCTTGCAGGCAAACAGATGAATTGGTTTCAGGCAGTAGCTGAAGGAAGTATAGATTTTGCAGTAGAATCTACTATTAATTCTTCAGCAGTAGTAAAATCACATAACCTTTTCTCTCTACCTTTTTTCATCAACACTTACGAAAATTTAGATAAAATCGAATATGGTGAAACCGGGAAAAAGATGTTTGCTGAGATGGAAAAAATGCAGGTAAAGGCTCTGGCCTGGGGTGAAAATGGATTTAGACAATTAACTAATAATGTAAGACCGGTAAGGACACCGGAAGATATGATAGGTTTAAGATTAAGAGTTTGTCCTACTCCTATATACGATGATATCTTTAAACAGTTAGGTGCAGACCCCATCCATATGAACTGGGGAGATGCAGTTACCGGATTCCAACAGGGAGCAGTTGATGGACAGGAAAATCCTTATGGAGTTCTTCTTCCGGTTAAAATCTGGGAATATCATAAGTATGCTACTAACTGGAATTACCTGGTTGACCCTCTTCTCTTTGTAGTTAATAAAAGAGTATGGGATTCTTTCCCTGAAGATATACAAACTATTATAAAAGAAGCAGCAGAAGAAGCGGGAATGTGGGAAAAAGCCTTTGTGAGAAGAGGACTTGACGGAGATATTTCTATCAACATTCTAAAAGATACATTCGGAGAAACTCCTGAAATTCTAGATCAGGTCGCTTATGTTAAGAGCAAAGGGACAGAAGTAATTGAACTTACTGAGGCAGAATTGAGAGCTTTTAAAGAAGCAACTAAACCGGTACTGGACAAATGGATCGATGAAGTAGGAACAGATTTTGTTGTCTCTGCCAAGTTAGATATGGCTAAATAAAGATAATATTAAATATAAAAGAGGGGGGGTTTTATACCCCCTCTTTTATGAAAGTCGGAGGTATCAATGAAGGGAATTAAAATAAAAATTGAGGAATTAATCTCAGCAATTTTACTTTTTATAATGGCATCAATAGCCTTTATAAATGTCTTAAGCAGAAAACTTTTTCATCTTTCTTTCGCCTTTACCGAAGAAGTTACTGTCCATTTCTTTGTATGGATTACAGTGTTAGGCATTGCTATTGCCTTTGAAAAAGGAGCTCACCTGGGGGTTGTAACTGTCTATAATAAATTACCAAAAACACTTAAAAAAACTGCAGCTTTTATTTCAGCATCTTTAAGTACTCTTCTTTTTTTGATTGTCAATTATTATGCTTTTAGAGAAATCTATATGGATATAACTATCTTTCATATGGAAAGTGAAGCCCTAAGAATTCCTGAATGGATGTACATTGTTGGCATTCCTATATTTTCGGTCTTTATTTTTAAAAATATTTATAAAGGATTAAAAATTGAGTTAAAAAAGATTGAGGGGGAGGAGAAAAAATAATGGAAATCTTTACTCTTTTTGGAATTTTTGCTCTTCTTCTATTAATCGGCGTTCCTATTGGAACATCGGTCGGATTTGCGGCAGTATTTTCTATCTGGAAATATGGCCTTGGAGTTACTATGATTTCCAGAAATTTCGCTTCCGGTATTGCTAAATTCCCCTTACTCGCCATCCCTTTCTTTGTCCTGGCAGGTATTTTAATGCAAAAAGCAAAACTTGCAGAAAAAATTTCTAATTTGACTACAATTATTGTTGGAAGAGCAACCGGGGGTTTAGCAATTGCGGGAATTCTAACTTGCCTTTTTTGGGGTGCAGTCTCTGGTTCTGGGCCGGCAACTACTGCAGCGATTGGTTTAACCATTATTCCGGTAATGATTTACCAAAAGTATGATAAAAATTTTTCAGCTGCCACTATTGCTGCGGCAAGTGGCTTAGCTATTATTATACCCCCCAGTATAGCTTTTATTATATATGGTAATGTAACCGGCGTGTCAGTGGGGGCACTCTTTTTAGGAGGAATTCTTCCAGGTATAATTATCGGTTTATTCTTAATAACAGCTGCTTATTTTGTCTCTAAAAAAAGAAATTTTCGGGGAATAAAGAAAAGAGGGACATTAAAGAAAATCTTAATAACAACCAAAGATGCTTTTTGGGCTTTACTTGCACCGGTTGTAATCTTAGGAGGAATATATGCCGGTATTGCAACTCCCACGGAAGCTGCTGTTTTTGCCGTATTTTACAGTATTTTTGTAGGATTTTTTGTCTATAAAACTCTTACCCTTAAAGGGCTTTACGAAGCATTAGTGGGAGCAGTTATCACTTCCTCGGTAGTTATGTTTGTAGTAACCTTTGCTACTCAATTCTCCATCGCATCTGCTATTTTAGGAGTAATAGATGTGATGGCAGACGCTATTATTTCTATTGCTAAAACTCCTATAGCTGTACTATTACTGGCAAATGTAGCTATAATTATCGCCGGAATGTTTCTTGATGCCATCTCTATCACCTATGTCTTTATGCCCATCTTTATGCCTATCCTCGCTTATTACAATATCGATCTGTTATTCTTCGGAATACTATTTGTGGTTGCCCTGGCTATTGGACAGATTACTCCTCCGGTTGCAGTTAATTTATATGTAGCAGCAAATTTGATAAACAGTACTTTGGATAAAGTCTCCAAAGAGGTATGGATATACGTAATAGCAGTTATAGCAGGCTTAATATTCCTTACTTTCTTCCCTCAAATCAGTCTATATATTCCTGTTACTTCAGGGCTTTACATTCCGTAAAAATGGCCAATTTATTAGTTTGATATTATTACTAAAAGAGCAGGATTTAAATGAATCCAATATTAATAAAAATATTAATTTCAACTGTAATAGTTGTACTATTAGCTGAAATTTCAACAAGAATTAACCCGTTCTTTGGTGGAATATTATCAGGACTTCCACTGGGAGCGGGTTTATCTGTCTATTTTATCTCTTATCAGGAAGGAATACCATTTTTAGTTAAGGGCATCCCCTGGGGTATTTCTGCTTTATCTTCATCAATATTATTCTGTTTTTTTTATCTTATGACAGGAAGATATTTTAAGTCAGGAAATAACATAATTTCCATTGCTTTTTCTTCATTAATGGGATTTATCTCTTTTTATATTTCGGGTTATTTAATCTACAAATTAGATATCAATCTTCTTTCAGCTACTATTATATTTTTCACAATATTTCTTATGAATATTTTAATTTTAAAAAAAATAAAAGTAAATCAAATAGTTAAGAAAAACAAAAATAATTCTATTACAAAACTTTTAATTCGAGGATTAATGGCAGGAATCATCATTTCAATACATACAGAAATTGCTTCTATTGCTGGAAGCAGGTGGGCAGGTATTTTAAGCTCTTTTCCCTCTACATTATTTGCTTTATTAGTAGTTTTGCATTTTGAAGAACAAAAAAATTTATATCCTTCTGTTATTTATGGATTTTCTTTTAGTGTAAGTACTTTACTAGTATTTTATATTTCTTGTTGGTATTTACTCCCAAAATTAGGGTTAAATTTGGGTTTTGTCGCAATTTATTTTATATCAATTTCTTATCTATTTTTACTCAATAAAAACAAAAATATTTTTATTTAAGAAATATATAATTGATTAATTAATAAAACATTTCTTTTTAGAAACCATATTTTTATTTTTTTTCGTCTTCTTTTCGTAAATAAACTACCTGTCTGGGGAAGGGTATCTCTATTCCTTTTTTATCAAAAGTATCTTTAATTCTTCGTTTAAGTTCCCTCTCTGCTCCCCAATGAGTCATTGGCTTAACTTTAATTGCTATCCTTAAAGTAACATCTGAAGAACCGAGAGATAATACCCCTTGAACAATTGGAGGTTCTAAAACAATGTCTTTATTCTCTTCAGCCCATTTATTGGCAATTTCTTCTAAGGCTTTCATTCCCCTTTCTACATCTTGTTCATAAGCTATTCCTACTTCAACAACGGCCCTCATATACCCTTTATTAAAATTACCAAAACTAGCAACTTCTCCGTAAGGTATTACTCTTAACTCGCCCGAAAACTTCCTTAAATGAACATTCCTTAAACCAATAACTTCCACTGTTCCAGAATGTTCTCCTATATTAACAGAATCTCCTACTGAAATTATCCCCTCAAAAAGTAAAAAGGCTCCTGATAAAACATCCTTTACCAAAGATTGCGCACCAAAACCTACTGCCAAACCAACCACCCCTGCACTAGCAATTATGGCAGTAGTATCTACTCCTAACTCTCTTAATACCATTACTCCAGAGATAAAATAAACTACATATTTAGCAACACTCTGTAAAAGCGGAATAAGAGTATTTGCCCGAGAAATCCTCTTCTTGTAATTTTTAGATTTTTTTAAAGGGGTTAAAGATTTTTCTATTAGTTTATTAATTACGGATAAGGCTATCTTTGCTATTACTAATATTATAATAATAGTTATAAATTTTCCCCACCACAGAATAAGATTTTTAGGACTAAAAATACTTAATACCGCTTGCCAAAAACTGTTCATGTATTGTGTAAACATTAGGGTCTCTCCTTT
>JAYEJO010000182.1:0-1585 GCA_034660595.1 Candidatus Caldatribacteriota bacterium | reverse complement strand
ACTATTTACTACTTTTAGTAGCCGATATTTTATTTAAGGAAGCCGTGAGTCATTTCTTTAAAATAAGTTTATTACTTGTTGGTGCTTTAATTTTAGCTTTTGTTTTAGCTTTTTTAGAAAAGAAAAATTTAGAAGATCCAGCAAATAAGCCGGCAATCTCTAAAAAATTAATCAGTGTTTCTTTAATTTTCGCTTCTCTTTTACTCTTCGGAGCATTGGCTCCTCATGATTTATTAACCGCTGGAGTTTTAGCTTTAACAATCCCCCTACTCTTTTTCTTAAACCGTAAATACCTACTAGGATGAGTGGGAATACCTTACTGAAAAGATTACTCCAAAAATATCCTCTAGTGGCTGGAATAGATGAGGCCGGAAGAGGTCCTTTGGCTGGCCCAGTGATAGCTGGTATCGTAGCCATAAAATATAAAGACTTATCTAGCTTAAATAAACTGGGGGTCAAGGACTCCAAAAAATTAAGTGCTAATAAAAGGGAATTGCTGTATGAACAAATTAAAGAAAAATTTCCCATGGGAACTGGAATTTGTTCAGTAGAAACTATTGATCGGATTAATATTCTGCAAGGAACCTTTTTAGCTATGAAACGCGCTTTAACAAGTTTGAAAGAAAGCCCCAACTATTTGATAGTGGACGGAGGCATCCCCATCCCTAGTTTATCTACACCTCAGGTAGCTAAGCCAAAAGCCGATGAATTAATTTCTTTAGTCTCCGCTGCTTCCATCATTGCCAAAGTAACCAGAGATAGAATCATTGTTAAATTAGCCGAACAATATCCTCAATATGGCTTTGAAAAGCATAAGGGGTATGGCACTAAAGAGCATTTCGTTGCCCTTCAAAAATACGGACCTTGCTCTATCCACCGAAAAAGTTTCCGACCTATAAAAAAATTAATGCGTCCTCAAAAATGGAATCCTCACCAAAATTATTAAATTCAGATTTTTTTTCTCAAAAAACCGAGCAAATAGCTATTAATCTTTTAGGCAAAGTTGTAGTGAGAAAAGTTGGCAAGCGAAAAATTTCAGGAATAATAACCGAAACGGAGGCTTATTTAGGCTTAGAGGATAAAGCTTGCCATTCTCACAAAGGATTGACTCCCCGCACTAAAGTTATGTTTGGTCCTGCTGGTCACTGGTATGTTTATCTGGTTTATGGAATGTATCACTGTTTAAACTTAGTCACCGAATCAGAAGGAAATCCCTGTGCTGTCTTAATCAGATCATTGAAGCCTATTTCTGGTGTAGCTTCTGATATAAAAACCGATGGTCCCGGAAAGCTTTGTAAGGCATTTAAAATAAACAAAACATTTAATGGTAAGGAAGCAAATCAATTAAACTCTGGTTTATATCTTCAAGATCAAAATATTTCACTCCTTCCTAGAGAAATTAAAAAGGCTAAACGCATTGGAGTAAATTACGCCGGAGAAAAATGGAAAAACAGGTTATTGAGATTTTATGTGGAGGAGTTTTGAGAAGGGGTTGAAAATTTCTTTTATTTAGACTATCATTGCCAGTATTAAAAAATAATCTTTTTACCGTGGCTGTACCCAAACAGAAACAATCCAAATCTAG
>JAYEJO010000181.1:0-24660 GCA_034660595.1 Candidatus Caldatribacteriota bacterium | reverse complement strand
GTCCAGTTTTAATTTTTAACTAATAAATTATTTACATCCAAATAATTGTAAAAAATAGTATATTTTTAATCTTTCAATAGTGCACTTTTGATTCTTAAATAGTGCACTTTTGAAATTTAACTAACATCAAGAAGAGCTTTAACAAATTCATCGGCTTTAAAATCATATAGATTATTTAATTTTTCTCCACAGCTAATTAATTTAACCGGTATATCTAACTCTTTTTTTATGGCAATTACTATTCCCCCCTTGGCTGTTCCATCCATTTTGGTAAGAGCAATTCCGGTAACCCCCAAAGATTTGTCGAAGGATTTTGCCTGAGCTATAGCATTCTGGCCCATCGTGGCATCAATGGTTTGCAATATCTCTAAGGAGCAATCATTGGTCTCTTTTTGGATTACCCTTTTTATCTTTTCCAATTCATTCATCAAGTTTGTTTTAGTGTGAAGTCTGCCGGCGGTATCGATAATAACTACATTCTTCCCTCTGGCTCGGGCTGCGCTGATGCCATCATATACGACCGAAGCCGGGTCAGCCCCTTCTTTGGCATTTAGCATCTCTACACCTACCTTGTCAGCTAAAATCTTAAGCTGCTGTATTGCTGCCGCCCTAAAGGTATCGGCGGGAATCATTATTGTATCTTTATTTATATTTTTTAAACGATAAGCAATTTTACCCGCTACCGAGGTTTTTCCCGAACCATTCACCCCTACCAGCATTATTACATTTAATCTATCTTCATCAATATTAATATCAGATGTGGTTGAATTTAAAATATCTATCAGGATGCCCTTTAATTTTTCTTTGAAAAATACAAAGTTATTTTCCTTATATTCTCTAAAATTAATCTGCTGAAATTCATTCATTATCTCTGCAGTAGCAGAGGTCCCTAAGTCAGATAATATCAATAATTCTTCTAATTTTTCTAAAAAATCTGACTTATCTTTAGAATTACTAAATAAAAATCCTAATTTATTGGCAAATTCTATCCTGGTCTTATATAGCCCTTCTTTGATTTGAAAAAATATGTTTTTTATATTCATTGTTTTATTATTATCTGCCTTGATTTATTTTTCTAATTTTACCGAAACTAATTTTGAGATACCTGTCTCTTCCATAGTTATACCGTATAATGTATCTGCGGCTTCCATCGTTGTTTTCTGATGGGTAATAATAATCAATTGAGAATGATTTAAATCTTCTCCTCTTAATATATTAACAAGTTTCCCGGTATTTGTATCATCTAAAGATGTGTCTATTTCGTCAAAAAGGCAAAATGGGCTGGGATTTGCCTTCCACAAGGCCAATAATAGTGCAATAGCAGTTAAAGCTTTCTCTCCGGAAGATAACAATTCAATGTTTTGTGTTTTCTTTCCCGGGGGTTGGGCAATTATCTCTATTCTGGAGTTTAATATATCTTTATCATAATTAATAATTAATTTTCCCTCACCGCCGGAAAATATTTTTTTAAATATATCATTAAAGTAGATTTTTACCTGATTAAATGTTTTTTTAAACCTTTCTGTGGCAATTTGATCAATCTCTGAAATAATTACTTCCAGAGATTCTTTAGCCTGGCACATCTCGTTATATTTTCCGCGAAGAGAATCATAGCGCTGTAATTGACTGCGGTATCTATTTTCGGCCTCAAAGTTTATCTGTCCCATTTTTAGAATATCTTCTCTTAAAATTTCTATCTTTTGGTTAGCTTCTTTTTGTGAACCGGATATATTTTTGTATAATTCTAATTTTTCCACTGACAAATTATAATTTTTATTTATTTCATACTCTACATTATCATATTTTTCCTGATATTGAACTTCTAATATTTCTTCTTTATGCTGCCGTTCCTTAATTGATTCATATCGTTTTTGTCGATTAATTTTAGCCTTTTGAATATTCTCTAATAGAATAGATTTTTTTTGCAGAATTTCTTTTATCTCTTCAGCTTTTTTAAAAACAGTAGGATCGTTTATGTCCAATCTGCTTATTTGAACATTATATTCTTCTATTTCCATCAATAAATTATTAAGTTTTTCACTATACTCTTTAACGATGTCTTTCTTTTCCTTTAAGTCGGTTAAATGTTCATTTTTGTATTGATAGATATTTTCAACTTTTTCTTTTAGACTAATCAGTTTCTCTTTATTTAAAAGAATGGCGTTTTTTAGGTTATTCTTTTCTTTAGAAAGGTTATTTATACGGCCATTTCCTCTCGCAACAATTTGATTTATCGTTTTTACAGCTTGATTAATATTTTTACTATATTCGGAAAAAATATTATGATTTTTTTCAAAGATACTGTATTTTTTAGAGATATTTTCCTTCTCTTCTAAAATACTATTTTCCTCAATGAGAATATCCTTTAAATTTTCTTTTAATTCATTGGTAGAAATCGTTATTCTATTTAAATTATCCATATTGATAATCACATTTTTTTCATTCTCTTGCAACAATCTTTTTATTTTTTTATTTTCTTCCCACAGGGAATTATAAATATTGTTATATTTTTCTATAGAATTATCATTTTTCGCAATTTTTAGTTTGAGATCTTCAATTTCTTTATCTGTCTCTTTAATCTCTTTTTCTATATAATAGAAACCTTCTTGATAATTTTTTGAATTTGAGTAGACATCTACCGAACCATCTATATTTATTACCATGCCCTCTAGAGAAACTATTTTATATTTTCCCAAATACTTATTAGAAACATCGAGAGCAGTTTTAATATCTCCAACTATTAATATATTGCCCAATAAAGCTTTAAATAGATTTTGATATTTTTGGGAATAGTTTATTAAACTGCTGGCTAATCCGTAAATATTTTTATTTTGGAATTTAACCTGGTCATCAGGAAGTGTTTTAATTTTTTCTATTAAATCCAAAGGGAGTAATTTAATCTCATCTAATTCGTTTTCCGATAAGGAATTAATTATATCTAAAGCCGAAGAAATATTATTAACTACAATTGAGTTTAAACTTTCTTTTAAAGCAATTTCTATAACTTTCTCATATTTTTTAGGAATACTATCAATGAGTTCTATAAGCTTTTCACAAATATCATCCGGATATTTCTGGTAGTATTTGGAGTAAAATGCTTTTGTGTTTTGCCCGTTTTTCTTCCCATTGATATCAATTGTTTTCTTTAGAATATTTATCCTTTCTTCTCTTAAATTTATTGTATGTTTATCTTTTTCCACCTCTGCCTGTAATCTTTTTAAGACACTTTCACTCTCTTTTATTTTCTCTTCATTTAATTTGAAACGCGCCTCATCTTCATTTTTTCTGTCTTCCTTTAAAATTTTTCGATAGTTACTCTCTTTTATTACCATATTTTTTAATTGATTTTCAAGTAGTATTCTTTTTTTTCTAATCTTTTCTAAATTTATATTTATAATATCTAAAGTAGTTTTATATTTTATCTTTATTTCCTTTGAAAACAACTCTTTCTCAGATATTTTTTTTAATAACTTATTTGAATTGCTTTCTAAAATACAAAGTGAATCGGTAAATTTGGACATATTTTCAAATTCTCTATCTAAATCGATTATTTTCTGATTAGAACTATCTAATTTTGTATTTACCCCCAGGATATCTAAATTTACCGCTTCTATATTTTGCTCACAAACGCCAATTTTTTGGGAAAAGCTTTCAACTTCCTTTTTTAGATCAATTAACCTTTTTTCAACATCGGTTTTCTTTTGTAACCTTAGATTTAATTCACTTTGTATTATTTTTTTCCTATTATCCAATTCATAATTTTCATATTTATATTTTTCTTGTTCTTCTTTTAAATTATTTAATTCAATACTTAAGAAATTTATTTTTGATTCGTCTTTTTCAATATTTTTAATAATCTCGTCTTTTTCTTTTTCATAATGTTCTAAATTTTTCTTTATTCTGGATAAATTTGTTCTATATAAATTATATTTTTGATAGATTAAAAATAATTCTAAATTTTTTATTTTTTCCTGGCAAACTTTATAATTTTTTAGATGTTCTGCTTCTTCTTCTAAAATTAGTAATTGATTTTTAATTTCGGATATTATATTCTCAATTTTGTCTAAATTATTGTCTATTACTTCTATTCTTTTTAAAGTCTTTTGTTTTTCATACTTATATTTAGAAATAGAAGCAGCCTCTTCAAATAAATAACGTCGTTCAGATGGTTTTGCGTTTAAAATAAGATCTATTTCGCCCTGAGCAACTATGGAATAGGCATTTCTACTCAATCCTGTATTCATAAACAATTCTTGAATATCTTTCAATTTACAGGGGATTCCGTTAATCATATTTTCGGTCTCCCCGGAACGATAAATTCTTCTTTTAATATTTATTTCTTCCCAATCTACCGGTAGAACCTTCTCCGAATTATCAAGAGTTAGCGAAACTTCCGCTATATTTAAAGGTTTTTCCGAATGATTCCCTGAAAAAATAATATCGGTTAGTTGTTTTCCCCGCAATGATCTAATATTCTGTTCACCTAACACCCATCTAACTGCATCGGTAATATTACTCTTTCCACAGCCATTCGGGCCGACTATTGCGGTTACGCCGGAATTGAATGATAGATTTATTTTTTTTCCGAAAGATTTAAATCCATAAATTTCCAGTTCTTTTAAAAACACTATTTTGCCTCAATTTATTACTTTTAATTTTTTTAAAGCATCCTGTGCGGCATCTTGCTCTGCCTCTTTTTTGTTCTCACCGCTTCCGGTTCCATAGGCAATTTTATTTAATCTTACCTCGATACAAAATGTTTTTTTATGATCCGGGCCTTTTTCCTTGATTAAACGATATTCGGGTAAACATTTCATCTTTTTTTGAGAAACTTCCTGTAACAAAGTTTTATAGTCTTCCCCATACTTTCCCTTTATAATAAGTTCCATTTCCTTTTTTATAAATGGTGATATAATTTTTTTAGCTTTTTGCAGGCCGCTATCTAAATATATTGCTCCTAATAGAGCTTCGAAACAATCTGCAAGAATAGATAATTTTTTTCTCCCTCCGGTTGAATCTTCCCCTTTTCCTAAAATAATGTACTTTCCTAAAGAAAGCTGATCAGCCCATTTAGCTAAAATATCTTTGCTAACCATAACAGATTTAATTTTTGTAAGCTTACCTTCTGAAAAAGAGGCTAATTTGCGGTAAAGTTGCTCAGTTACAATTAAATTTAAAACAGAATCACCTAAAAATTCTAATCTTTGATTATTGGTCGTTTTATCTTTTAAACTTTTTTTTTGGAAAGAAGGATGGGTTAAAGCTTCTTTGAGAAGAACTCTATTTTTAAATTTATAATCTAATTTTTTTTCTAAATTATTTGTCATTAAATCCTTTTCTTTTTTCAATATCATTATATCCTTTTTGGTTATATGGTTAGTTGGTTACCTGGTTAGTTAGTTAATAAACCAGCACAAACCAGTTAACTAACTAACGGTTATGTGACTAATTCTACCCGCTCTACGCTGTACGCTCCACGCTATTCCTTAAATTTTCCTAAAACAATTACCCCATTATGTCCGCCAAAGCCAAATGAATTGGAAATAGCGTAATTAATTATTTTCTTTTCACTTTTATTTGGCACATAATCCAGGTCACACTCCGGATCGGGAGAGCTATAATTTATAGTGGGAGGGATAATGTCATTTTTTATGCTAAGTGCAGTAGCAATAGCCTCGGCTCCACCGCTTGCCCCCAACAGATGACCGGTCATAGATTTAATGGAACTTACCTTTAAATCATAGGCGTGCTTGCCAAACACTCTCTTCGCGGCTAAGGTTTCCAGTTTATCATTTAAAGGAGTAGAAGTTCCGTGAGCATTAATATAATCAATCCGGGAAGGTTTTATTTTTGCATCTTCCAAGGCAATTTCCATCGCCTTAGCGGCCGCTTCTCCTTCAGGTGCGGGTGCAGTAATATGATAGGCATCAGCCGTCATACCAAAACCTAATATCTCGGCATATATATTAGCATTTCTTTCTTTTGCGTGTTGCAAAGTTTCTAATACTAAAATTCCTGCACCTTCTCCCATAATAAATCCGTCTCTCTCTTTATCGAAAGGTTTAGAAGCTTTTTTGGGATGGTCATTTTGAGTAGATAGGGCTCTCATTTTGCAAAATCCGGCTAAAGCCATGGGGGTAATTGCAGCCTCTGCACCTCCACTTATAATTATTTGGGCATCTCCATGTTGTAAAAGCTTGAAAGCCATTCCAATAGCATGTGTAGACGATGCACAAGCAGTAGTGATAACCCCATTAGGTCCCTTCGCCCCAATCTTAATAGCTATTTCACCTGCGGATATATTGGAAATCATCATAGGTACAAAAAATGGGCTTACTCTTCCCGGCCCCTTTTCCAATAATATTTTATGTTGTTTTTCTAATGTTCCTATACCGCCTATGCCTGAACCAATTATAACCCCTGTTAAATAAGCATCTTTTTCGGTAATTTTTAGCTCAGAATCCTCCAAGGCTAACATAGCACTAACAACCGAAAATTGAGTGCTTTTATCCATTCTGTTTGCTTCTTTAACAGATATGTATTTTGTATAATCAAAATCTTTTACTTCCGCTGCTATTTTAGTAGGATAATTTTCGGTATCGAAATAACTTATCCTATCAATACCACATTTTCCCTGAATTAAAGATTGCCAAAATTTATTCTTTCCGATTCCTACCGGAGTAACCGGACCCAAACCGGTGATTACCACTCTATTTTTCATTATTTTGTTCAACACCTTCACTAAATAATTATTTTAGTATAATTTACATTTCAATTAAGGGTCGGATAAATATCCGACCCTTAATTAATTAGACCTTAATCTTAATTTCCTGACATTATTCTTGATACATATCTTTTAAAAAGATAAACATAAAAAATACTTATACCTATTTTATATTTATATTCTTATTTACTTAAATATTTAACCGCATCTCCGATAGTTTTCATCTTTTCAGCATCTTCATCCGGAATTTCTATATCAAATTCTTCCTCGAAAGCCATTATCAGCTCAACTATATCTAATGAATCCGCACCCAGATCATCAACAAAAGAAGAATTCTCGGTAATTTTACTTTCATCAACTCCCAATTGATCTACGATTATCTTTTTTATTCTATCCATAGACTCCATTCTATACTTTCACCTCCTTTCACATTATCATGCCGCCATCGACATTTATAACTTGTCCTGTAATATAATTTGCTGCGTCAGAAACTAAAAAATACACCACTTTAGCGATATCTTCCACAGTACCCAATCTTTTCAAAGGTATTTGCTGTTGCAGATCTTCTCTAACTTTTTCCGGCAATTTTTTAGTCATGTCTGTATCGATAAATCCGGGCGCAATAGCATTTACATTTATATTTCTTAAAGCAAGCTCTTTTGCCATCGATTTAGTTAATCCTATTATCCCCGCTTTTGATGCGGCATAATTAACTTGCCCGATATTTCCCACTAATCCGATAACTGAGGATATGTTTACAATTTTATCATTACTCTTTTGCCTCATCATATATTTTGCCACAGATTTGGAACAATTGAAAGTACCTTTTAGATTTATTTTTATCACTGCATCCCAATCTTCTTCTTTCATCCTGATCAAAAGAGCATCGCGGGTTATTCCAGCATTATTTACTAATATATCTATTTTCCCAAATTTATTTATAATCTCTTTCACCATTCTATCAACTTCATCAAATACTGTTATATCCGCTTTTATTCCAATTGCCATATTACCACTTTTTTTGATTTCTTCCAAAGTTTTATCGAGTTCACTTTTTGGTGAAATATCGTTAACAACTATATTTGCTCCATGGTGTGCTAATTCTAAGGCAATAGCCTTACCTATCCCCCGGGCTGACCCGGTAATTAAAGCAACCTTTCCAGATAGTCCCATTTTATAAGACCTCCCCCATTTTTTCAACTGTATTTTGAAGAGAATTCGAATCAAATACATTAAAGACTTCAGCCTCGGGAATAATTTGCTTAATTAATCCTTTCAACACTTTCCCGGGGCCTACCTCAATAAAATAATCAATACCTTCAGAATACATTTTTGTTATAGAATCAACCCACCTTACAGGATGAGTCATTTGTTTGATTAGAGATGATCTAACCTCTTCTTTATTGTTAATATAATCAGCACTAACATTGCAGCTTACCGGTATTTTGGGATTATCTATTTTTATTTTTTCTAGATATCTGGCTAAATTCTCCTTGGCCGTCTCCATAAATGATGAGTGAAAAGGAGCACTTACTTTTAAAGGTATTGCCATCCTTGCTCCTTTCTCTTTGGCCATTATCGCTAACCGTTCCAATGCTTTAATTTCACCGGAAACTACAATTTGCGTGGGAGAATTATGATTAGCAATTTCCGCTATCCCAATATCCTTAATTTCTTCACACATTTCACTTATCTCATCTTTTTCTAAACCGATAATTGCTAACATTGAACCGGTTCCTGCCGGAGTTGCACTCTGCATGTATTCTCCTCTTTTCCTTACTAATTTCACTGCATCTTCAAACTTGATAGCAGAACTGGCTACCAGTGCTGAATATTCTCCCAAGCTATGTCCGGCAACTATAGAAGGTTCAATCTTATTTTTTCTTAACAATCTACACAATATTGTGCTGACAGTTAAGATTGCCGGTTGAGCGTTAACCGTATTCTTTAATTCTTCCTCCGGTCCTTCAAAGCAGATTTTAGCAATATCTACTCTTTCCTCTTTTAGAGCTTCATTGGCTCTATTAAGTAAATTTTTTGCTTCCGGGTAATTTTCTATTAAATCTTTTCCCATTCCCATTTTTTGAGAACCTTGACCAGGGAAAACAAAAGCTATTTTGTTCATATTTTATTCCTAACCTTTCTTATTAAAATCTTTTTGTACCTATCGGAAGTTTTCTGTTTTACCATTTTAATACAATAGTTCCATAGGTAAGGCCGGCACCGAATGCGGTCAGCACTACGATATCGCCATTTTTAATCTTACCTTCTTTTACTGCTTCATCAAGAGCAATCATCACCGAAGCAGCCGAGGTATTTCCATATTTATTTAAATTTACAAAAACTTTATCTTTATTTATTTTCAAAACCCTTGTTAAGGCATGAATAATTCGAATATTAGCTTGATGCGGAATAAAGCAATCTACATCTTCTACAGAAAGATTACATTTACCCAAAGTTTTTTCAGTAGTTCTTTTCATGTGTTTAACCGCCAGTTTAAATACTTCATTTCCTTTCATCTTAACATAATGCATCTTCTTTTCTACGGTTTCGTGAGAAGCAGGGTACCTGGAAAGCCCGGCGGGTAACATAATCAAATCATCGTTTGACCCATCTCCTTTTAAACAACCGGAAAGTATTCCTTCCTCCCGGTCGGCTTTTAAAACAGCCGCCCCAGCTCCATCACCAAAAAGAATACAAGTATTCCGGTCAGTCCAGTCTACGAATTTTGAGAGAGTTTCTGCCCCAATTACTAAAGCATTATCATAAAAACCGGTAGCAATATATTGCCAGGCAGTAATTAAGCCATAAACCGCACCGGTACAGCCTGCTTGCAGATCAAAGGTTGCGGCATTTATGGCCTTAATTTTCTTTTGAACCAGACAAGCGGTAGCCGGAAAAATCATGTCCTGAGAATTGGTAGCAACAATTATTAAATCAATCTCCTCGGGTTTAATATTTGCATCTTTTAGGGCTTTCAAAGCTGCCTTTGAAGCTACATCTGAAGTAGCTTCATTGTCTTCGGCTATATGGCGTTCAGCAATACCGGTTCTGGTGATAATCCATTCGTGATTTGTATCAACTATTTTTTCCAAATCTTCATTGGTCAGAACTTTTGCGGGAACATAAGAGCCTGTTCCAATTATTTTAACATTTTGCATATTATTCATTAATTAATATTCTTCCCTTCTTATTATTAAATTATTCTCTTTTTATTTATATCTCTTTAAAATGCTCAACTAGTTTGGCATCTACAAATTTACCGGTATTGAGTATGGCATTTTTAAAGGACTTTGCCTTAGACCGCCCGTGGCATATAAAACATAATCCGTTTACGCCTAACAGCGGAGTTCCGCCATGTTCTGTATAGTCGGTCATCTTTACCAAATCCATAAAATATTGTGTTAACTTATCCATTTCCTGGTTTTGGGGGAGCTGACTGATAATCATATTATTAATCGTAGTTAAAAGCAGCTTGGCCAACCCTTCGGAAGATTTTAATAATATGTTGCCGGTAAATCCATCACATACTACTACATCAACTTTCCCCTTAAAAATATCTTTACCCTCAATATTACCTACAAAATTAATATCGGTATTTTTTAATTTTTCGTAAGCATTTTGGGCAAATTTATTTCCTTTATTTTCTTCTTCTCCAATATTTAGCAATCCTATTTTTGGATTTTTTATTCCTAAAATATATTTAGCATATTTACTTCCTATAAGGGCAAACTGGGGCAGATGTTCCGGCTTGCAATCAACATTGGCACCCACATCTAATACCAATACCTTCCCTTTTGCCGAAGGCAGGATAGCAGCAATGGTGGGGCGGCGTATTCCGGGAACGCATCCTAACTCCAATAATGCCACAGCCATAACCGCCCCACTATTTCCGGCAGAAATAAAAGCATCAGCCTTATTGTCTTTTAACAACTTTGTTCCAACAACTATAGAAGAATCCCTTTTGCTCCGTATGGCATCTAAAGGAAATTCGCCTGTTTCAATATATTCTTTACAATTTATAACCGATAATTTATCTTTTTTATATTTATATTTTATTAACTCTTCTTTGATTTTTTCTATATCACCTAATAAAATAATCTCTAAGTCTCTTTCTTCCAAGGCCGAAACTGCACCTTTCACAGCTTCTTCGGGGGCATAATCCCCACCCATAGCATCGACAGCTATTTTCATTTAGTTTTTCTCCTTTTTTAGGTTATCATCAACGGTAAAAATTACTAATTTTCCCGTAAATACTTCCCTTTGGTCGGTCTTTACGTGAACTGATACTAAATATTTATTACCCTTGTTGCGGGCAATTCTTGCTTTGGCTACCAAAGTTTGCCCGGCATAAACAGGTTTTTTATAGCTTAAGCGGGCAACCCCGGTTAAGGCTACTTCTGCATCAATGATGGAAATTGCCAATGAATCAGCTAAAGAAAATATATAATGACTTCTAACTATCCCGGTTCTGTTAAAAGCCATATCCTTTGTAGTTTTTAAGATGGCAATGGCATTTTTACCTAACTCCAAATCTATTAATTCGCCAACTATTTCTTCTTTGCTCAGAGATTTTACCTTATCACTTGAGGAAGTATTTTTGGCAACTTGCACTATTCGTTTTCTCATTTCGGGGATACCCATCTCCAGTCGATCTAATCGAATAGTCTGCACACTAAAGCTAAGTAATTCGGCAAGTTTTTTATCAGACAAAAACGGGTCATTGGAAATATATTCTTTTATTCTTCTTTGTCTTTCAAATTTATCTAAATTTTGAATCATTTTACCAGCCGCCTATCTTATATTTATTAATAGCACCTATTATTAGCAACTACTAATTGCAAGTATTATACACTAGCGGAATCTAAAAATCAAACTTTTTTATAAAGTATCGAGTATCGAGTTAAGAAAGAGAAGAAAAGATTTAAAAAGCAATATTCTTCTTTTTATCTAACTATCCCACTAAAGTTTATAATAACTTTAAATTATATAAAATAAAAAAAGTGCCACGTTTTTACAAATTAGCCGTGGCACTTTCTCATATCTAATAGTAACGATATTTTAAAACTTATTTCTTTTTATCTTTTTTTTCAGAAGATGAAATAATCTCTTTTCCGTTATAGTAACCGCATTCAAGGCATGCTCTGTGAGGTAATTTCATCTCATGGCATCTCGGGCATTCCTCTAAGTTTATTTCATTCAAATTCCAGTGCGTGCGTCTTTTATCTCTTCTCGATTTAGATGTTTTCCTTTTCGGCATCGGCATAACGCATACCTCCTTCTGTTATAATTTTGATTAGTTAATTAGTTACTTAGTTAACTGGTTAATTAGTTAATAAATTAGAAGTGTTAAACTAGCTAACCAGTTATTTAAGCCTCTAAATTTCTTATCCTTACGCTTTTAAGTTATTCCCGTGTAAACGGGAATCTATCTTTCTTTATTCTTTTTTACCTGTGGGCACGATGCATCGTGCCCTATTTCTTTCTTTTTTCCGTTATCTTAGCCATTAACCAGTTAACCAATTAACCAGCTAACCAATTTACTACTTAATAACTTTAAAAGTATATAATTTCTTATCGAAAAAAGCAAATTATTTTTACTAATTAATAAAATATTAATATTCTCTTTTTTTAATTATTTTTAAGGGCTTTTATTTTGGTTAAATCAGGCTTTTCCTTACATTCCTTTTCGAAAGCCTTTTCTCTCATCAAATTCTTATAGTCTTCTTCCTGAAAAGTATATTTAAAGTTAGTATGAATATCATAAGTGCCTTCCAAGAGAGCTACCACATCTTCCACAAAGACCAGTTCTTCGTCGGTAGGAATGATAAATATCTTTACCGGAGAATCATCGGCAGAGATATCCATTTCGGCATTCCTGGTTCGGGCCAATCTGTTCTTTTCGGGATCATATTTAATTCCTAAGATATCCAGCCCCTCTAATACCTTAGCACGAATAATATCGCACATCTCCCCTACCCCGGCGGTAAAGACCAGTGCATCTACTCTTCCTAAGGAAGCGGTGTAGGCTCCGATATATTTCTTAAGCCGGTAAGCTTCCATTTCTATAGCTAACTTGGCTCTTTCCTCACCCTGGGAAGCAGCTTTTAATACATCTCTCATATCTACATACTTTCCGGTTATGCCCAATATTCCGCTCTTCTTGTTTAGTATAGCATTCATCTCTTCAGGAGAGTAACCTTCTTTTTGCATAACGTAAAAGTCCAAAGCAGCATCATGGTCTCCGGCTCTGGTACCCATAATAGCTCCCTCCAAAGGGGTAAAGCCCATACTGGTATCATAAGAAAGACCATCTTTCACCGCATTCACACTCACTCCATTGCCGATATGGCAGCTGATTAGATTACATTCAAAGGGGTCTTTGCCCAGCAGAACCGCTGCTCTTTTGGCTACATAGAGTAAGGAGGTGCCGTGAAAACCATACCTTCTTATCCCGTATTTTTCATACCACTGGTAGGGTACAGCATAATTATAGACATAGTCAGGCATAGTCTGATGCCAGGCGGTATCCATAATGGCCATATGAGGAATATCAGGTAGCAGTTCCATAGCTGCCTCAATACCCATAATATTGGGGGGATTATGCAGGGGAGCAAGGCCGGCAAGTTCTTTAAAGATTTTTATTACTTCCCGATTGATGATAACCGATTTAGAGAATTTTTCACCCCCGTGAACTACTCTATGTCCGATGGCAGAGATATCGGATAAGTCTTTTATGGCCCCGTATTCGGAATGGGTAAGGCATTCCGTGATCAACTTTATGGCCTCTTTGTGGGTGGGGCAATCGCGCTTGATGGTAACTTTTTCTTTATGATTGACCTCATGAACACAGAAAGAATCTTCGATGGTTACCCTCTCTACTATTCCTTTGGCAACTATTTCCTGGCTTTCCCAATTATAAAGTTTGTATTTTACCGAAGAACTTCCGCAGTTAAAAGATAAGATGATCATAGTATTTATTCTCCTAAACTTTTGTATTTATTTATAGAGAAGTAGTTAATTAGTTAGTTGGTTACATGGTTAGCTGGTTAAAAATGCAAGAGAGAGTAAAGAATTAGAGGCACAATCTGCGTGCCATCTCTTCTTGCACTAACTAATTAACCAATTAACTAGCTAACCAGGTAACTAATTTATATAATTAAACTTCTCCTGCTTGCAATACGGTAATTGCTACTACATTAACTATATCTTCAGCGCTGCAGCCACGGGAAAGGTCATTAACCGGCTTTCTCATCCCCTGAGAAATTGGACCTATAGCCTCAGCTTTAGCTAATCTTTCTATTAATTTATAAGCAATGTTTCCGGAATGTAAATCGGGGAATATCAGGACATTAGCTTTTCCGGCAATTTTACTATTCGGGGCTTTTCGCTCTCCGATTGAGGGAATCAATGCGGCATCGGCCTGAAGTTCTCCGTCAATAAGTAACTCCGGCTTCTTTTCTTGGGCAATTTTGGTAGCTTCAATTACTTTATCAACCAAAGGATGTTTGCCGCTCCCCTTGGTAGAAAAAGACAACATAGCCACTCTTGGTTCAAAGCCAACCAGTGCTTTTCCGGTTGAGGCACTGGCGATAGCAACATCGGCAAGCTGTTCGGCATTAGGTTCCGGATTTAAAGCACAATCAGCAAAAACCATAATTCCATTTTCTCCATATGGGCAATCAGGTACCACCATAACAAAAGAACTGGAAACAATATTTATACCGGGGGCAGTTTTTATAGTCTGTAAGGCCGGTCGAAAAACATCTCCTGTGGCATTAATAGAACCGGCAACCAAACCGTCTGCATCATCATGATAGACCATTAATGCACCGAAATAGAGAGGATTTTCCAATAATTGATAAGCTTCTTCTAAGCTTACTCCTTTATGTTTACGAAGCTGATAATATGATTCAGCATATTCTTTCAATTTTTCAGAATCTTTGGGGCTTATTATTTTAATTTTATTTGATAAATCAATCCCCAATTCCCGGGCTTTAGATTTAATATTTTCTTCGCTCCCTAAAAGTATTAAACTGGCGAAACCTTCGTTAATGATAGTTTCTGCCGCTTTAATCATCCGCGGCTCTTCTCCCTCCGGAAGTACAATAATTTTAGGATTTTTCTTGGCTTTTTCTCTAATAATTTGTGACAGTTTCATCTATTTTCTCCTTTTATTTATTTTATTAGTTTTATAACTATCATTCCTTTAAAAAATTTACTATAATTATAACATAAACTATTTTTTAAATCGAGGATTTTATTTTGAAAATATTAGGAATTATCGTTGAATATAACCCTTTTCACAATGGCCACCTTTACCATCTTTTTAAAGCAAAAGAAATAACCGGTGCAGATTATGTGGTAGCAGTCATGAGCGGGAATTTTCTGCAGAGAGGAGAACCGGCAATTATAGATAAATGGGCCCGAACAGAGATGGCTCTAAACGCCGGTGTTGATCTGATAATTGAGCTTCCTTTTGTTTTTTCTACTCAGGACGCAAACGGTTTTGCCTTCGGGGCAATAAAATTACTTGATTCGCTCCAGATTATAGATTATCTATGTTTTGGCTGTGAAACTGACAATCTCAATATCCTTTACTCTATAAGCAATTTTCTAAATAGTGAACCACAGAAATATAAAGAACTGATAGTACATAATAGTAAAAACGGATACGAATTTCCAAGAGCACGGGCCCAGGCCTTGTGTGAATATCACAGGATATTCGGAATAGCCGGTTTAGAAGATATATCACCTTTAGAGCTAAGTAAATTACTAAAATACCCCAATAATATATTAGCTTTAGAATATATAAAACATCTATTAAATCTAAAGAGCAAAATCAAGCCTATATCTATAAAAAGAATGGGGGCAAGTTATCATCAAAAAAATATTAAAGGCAAAATTTCCAGTGCTACCTCTATTAGAAATGAAATACTAAACAACTTAAGCCCACCTAAAGCCGACCTTTTTACGCTAAATGATAAAATTAAATCAACCATCCCTCCATCGGGATTTTCGGTACTAGAAAAGGAATTAAGAGAAGGCAGAGGTCCTATCACCCTCGATTCTTACCGGCAATATATTGTTGCTACCTTAAGAAGAATGTCATTGGATGATATTTCCCGTATTCATGGAGTAACCGAGGGATTGGAAAATAGAATAAAGAAGGCATCTTTAAAATCTTATACCGTTGAGCAATTAATTAATTCAATTAAAACCAGGAGATATACCCGTACTAAAATTCAACGTATAATTTTACACCTTATGATGCATCTGACCAAAAAAGACATAACAATATTTAATAAGTATGGGCCTTTGTATACAAGGGTTTTAGGATTCTCTAAAAAAGGGAAAACTCTATTAAGAACCATTAAAAAAAATTCTTCCGCGCCATTAATCAGTAAATTATCAAATTATTTAAGGCAAGCAATCTCTGAGGAAAATAATAATGTTCGAAACGGATTAATAAAGATGCTTGATTATGACATTCTTGCTACCGATATATATGTTCTTGGCAATAAAAAAGCAGAAGATAGAATGGCTCGACTTGATTTTACCCATAAAATAGTAATGAAGAAAGATTAAATTAGTCGTTAGCGTATTAGTTAGCTGGTTAGCTAGTTAGTTGGTTAACTGGTTAAAAAAATGCAAGAGAGAGTAAAGAATTAGGGGCACAATTCATTGTGCCCCTACAAAAGATACGAATTTATTCTGATTTCTATTTTCTGGCTCCTATCTTCTATCTTTTATTTTCTCAACTAGCTAACCAGGTAACCAGCTAACTAACTAACATATTTTATTATTTACAATTTTATTAATTTCATTATTGCATCATCAAAATCATCAACCGGAATAATTCTAATACCATGACTGAATTTAAGGGCTTCCGGATAATTTTTTTGAGGGAGCATAAATACGTCAGCTTTATGTTTTTTTGCAGATATTATTTTTTGTTTAATACCATCTACTTCGGTTATTCTCCCATCCATGCTTAAATTACCGGTGCCGGCAATCAACAAACTACTGCTTAGATCATTTTCAGTTAATTGATTCAATATTTCCAGGGCAATCATTAGACCGGCAGAAGGTCCTTTTATTTTTTCTAAATTTATTTCTATTTTTAAAGGGAACCTGCATTGAAGATCTTTAGTATCGGCATAGACACCTACCCCTATTCTTTCTGTTTTATCATCAATGCTTGGAAGGTCAATAAGAGGAACTGATATTGAATAAGTACTGTTATCTCTTAAAAAAGTAATCCTGACCATTTGATTTAAATTACAACTTCTGATAATTTCTGAAAATTCTTCCAGAGTATGAACCGGCTGCTCATCAATTTTTATAATCACATCACCCGGTAATAATTTATTTTTTGCCGGACTGCTATCCAATATTCCGTTAATCAATATTCCTCGTCCTGATATTTCCGGAGAATATCCTGCTTTTCTTAGAGCTACAACTTTAGAAATCATCTGGCTTTCCTGCATTAATTTTTCCATTATATTAATATAGTCTTTTTGGTCCAAGTTCAATAACATTTCATCATCCCTATTTATTAGATCGATATTGGGGTCAAAAAACCCATAAATATATAATAATAAATTTGCTTTTATTATGGCGGTTGAGGTAAGCAAAAATTGGCCTTTAGCGTCTTTTTCACCGTTTTCTACCGTAATATTTTCACTAAGGTTGACGGCTTGCCCGGGAATTACCAGGAAATAGGGAGTAGGGATTAGATTAAGCAAGATTAGAGCAGTGATTATTATAATTAAAAAATATCTTTTAAAATGGGTCATCTTTTCTCTTCGTCATTATATAGATAGACTTTTGCTTCATTTTAATAATAAATATTTTCACTAAAAAATGATTTAACGGTTTTATTAAACTTTTTTATTGAAAAATATTTTCTTTAATTTTTTTTCTACAATTTCAGGGACTAATTGAGATATGTTGCCATTTAAACTCGCTATTTCTTTAACTATGCTGGAATTTAAGTAGGAATACTTAGAGCAAGTAACCATAAAAATTGTTTCAATTTCCGGAGCAAGTCTTTTATTCATTAAAGCCAATTGTGATTCATGTTCAAAATCAGAGATGGCTCTCATCCCCCTGATTATAATATCTGCTTTATTTTTTCTCACAAAATCAGTTAATAAACCGGAAAATGACATAACTTTAACATTTTCTAAATCCTTGGTGGCTTCTTTTATCATTTCTGTTCTTTCCCGGGCTGAAAACAAGGTTGATTTTTGAGAGTCGGCGGCTACTGCTACTATTAATCTATCAACAATTTTTACAGTTCTTTCTATAATATTCAGATGTCCCTTAGTTACCGGGTCAAAACTACCCGGATAAACAGCTATTTTCATTTTTCCCTCCTTAAACTTGGTTAATTAGTTAACTGGTTTGTTGGTTAATTAGTTAAAGATTAATACTTCAATTTACTAATTCCACAACCAATTAACCATGTAACCAACTAATTAACTGATTCTAAACGAGATGCTAGATACGTATTTATTCTGTCTCCTAAATTCTGACTACTGGCTCCTTTATCCCTTCTTCTTCTTTTCTTAACTACCTAACCAGGTAACCAAGTAACTAGCTAACTGATTCAATATTAACATATTCATAAAAAGATAGATAGCATTCTCCGTATCTTCTTTGATCAAATAATCTTAAATTACTTAAATTTTTTATAACTTTTTCTTTTTTGTAGTGCTGAACAATTATCCAACCACTTTTTCTCAATATGGGTAAATTCGATATTTCTAACAAAGAAATGTTTACCAATCCTTTGTTATAGGGAGGGTCAAGAAAGATATAATCCAATAGATAGTTTTTTCTGGCTAACAATTTTAAACCGGGTAAAAAATCTATTTTATAAACTACGGCATTTTGGATGTTTCCGGTCTTTTCTAAATTTTCTTTTATAATTTTAATACATTTCGGCTCTTTTTCGATAAAGATTACTTTTTTTGCCCCCCTGCTTAAGGCTTCAATCCCCACTGCACCGGTGCCTGCAAATAAATCTAAAAAAATAGTTTCCCTGACAGATGAACCCAAAATATCAAACAAAGCTTCTCTCACCTTTTCGGAAGTAGGACGAACAGATAAATCCCTGGGGGATTTTAATATATTACCCTTATTTTTCCCAGCAACAATTCTCATAATTTTAACCTTTTTACTTGTAATAGGTTTTTAAGATTCAAATTATACGATGACATATATATACCTTAATCTGTTGAACTAAAAACTTAAAGCGAAAAACGTAAAACCATAATTCAAAACTCAAAACTTTTTTCTTATAAGATAAATTATTATTTTTGATGTAGGGGTCGGATTTATCCGACCCGGATTTCTTGGTAATTTCTTTTAGCGGGTTCGATGAATCGAACCCCTACCTCTTTTATTAGAAATATACAATATCCCTCTATTTCTTCTTCAAACCTGAAACTTACAACTTGTCATACATTACACATCACTTATCACTATATTTTATTCTGGCTATTGAATTCTTTTTTTTAATTTTAATTTTTAAGCTTTGGCTTTACGTTTTGCGCTTTGCGTTTTTCATTATATACTATCTTATTCTGTTTTCTTCTTTCCTAACTCTACGCTATACGCTGTACGCTCCACGCTAGTTTTTCTATCCGCTCTACGCTAAATGCTATCCGCTAGTTTTTTATTATAAACTTTAAATATTTACTTGCCAAGACCTTGTGTAATATGATAGAATGTGTACTGTTAAATATTCTTTACAACTGACAGGAGGAAGTATAAAATGCCAAAATGCGATATTTGTGGCAAAGGCCCACAATTTGGAAATAAAATCAGCCATTCTCATAGAGTTACTAAAAGAATGTGGCATCCCAATATTCAAAAAATAAAAGCAAGCATTGATAACACCGTAAAAAAAATTAATGTATGTACCAAGTGTTTAAAAGCCGGAAAAGTAAAGAAAAGTGCTTAACCATACCATTCTTTAAGTTTATCAATAACTTCATTGGTTACCCAATCAGGGGTAGAGGCACCACTAGTAATCCCAACTCTATCTTCAGGATGAAACCATTTATGTTTTAGTTGGTTTTTAGTTTCGAAATGATAAGTCTTTACTCCTTGATTCTTGCTTATTTCTGCTAATCTGGTTGTATTTGCGCTTTTCTGCCCTCCAATTACCAACATCACATCAACTTCTTTTGCCAACACAAGTACACCCTTTTGTCTTTCCATAGTAGATTTACATATTGTATTAAATACTCTCAATTCCTCAGTCTTGTTTAACAGGGCAGATGATAATTTATAAAAATCATAAATATTTTTGGTGGTTTGAGAGATAAAGCCAATTTTTTTCTTTATGGTTATTTTCTCTGCATCGGAAATTGAATTTATCACTAAAGCATTGCCTTGAACCATATCCATTAAACTTAGTATTTCAGGATGCTTTTTGTCTCCATAGATTACTATAAAATAGTCATTTTTATTTAAATATTGGGCTATCTTTTGAACTTTTTTAACATAGGGACAGGTGGTATCAACTATTGTTAATTTTTTTTGGTAAGCTTGGTTTATTATTATGGGAGAAATACCGTGCGCTCTGGTTATAATTGTACTTCCTTCTGGAACTAGATTTAAACTATCTACTATTTTCACTCCTCTTTTTGTAAAATATTCTATAACTTGAGGATTATTTATTATCGAACCTAACATATATAGGGCGTCTTTTTTTTCTTTTAGAGTATCTTTGGCTAAGCTTACAGATTTTTTAACTCCAAAACAAAATCCCATTTTTTTAGACAATATTATTTTCAATTTGTTTTTCCCTGCATTCTCTATGCTTTTTTATTATCTTCAAAATCTCGTCTTTAGCTTCTTTAATGCTTTTTTCTGTAGAATCTATAATAATAGCATCGTCTGCCTTGATCAGAGGGGCATATTTTCTTTTGCTGTCAATTTCGTCCCTCTGGATTATCTGTTTTTTAACTAATTCGTAATCTATATTATAACCTTTATTTATTAGTTCTTCATATCTTCTTTTAATTCTCTCCTCCTCAGAAGCAGTAAAAAAGAATTTTATATCTGCCTGCGGTAAAATTACCGAGCCGATATCTCTGCCTTCCATTACAATGTTCCCTTTTTCGGCTAATTTTCTCTGCAGGTAAATTAATTGTTTTCTAACTTTGGGCAGCCTGGCTATCTGAGAAACATTTTGGTCAATCCTGGGATCACGTATTCCCTCAGTTACATCTTCACCGTCAACAAAGATGTGATAATAATCATTAAGGCTTTTGGAATTTGTTTCCTCTATAGTTATAGAAGTATTCGAAACCAGATTGGAAATCATATCTTCATCATTTATATTAATATCATTTTTTAAGACCTTCCAGGTTATCGCCCGGTAAATCGCTCCTGTGTCAATATATAATAATCCTAATTCCCGGGCAACCAATTTACCCATAGTGCTTTTGCCCACAGCAGCCGGTCCGTCTATAGCAATTACTAAACCATTTTTTTTCATAAATTTATCAATTCTCCAATTAAATTAGTCGTTAGCGAATAAAGTTAGTTACATATTAACAATTATACAATTTTTTTCAGACTTTTAATTTCTTCTTTATTTAAATGCCTATATTCCCCCGGCCTTACACCCTTTAAAGAAATTGGGCCTAACTGAGTTCTTCTCAGCTCTAGAACAAAGTGCCCAATATATTCACCCATTTTCCTAATCTGTCTTTTCTTTCCTTCTCTTATTTTTATTTTTAATATGGCATTTCCCTTGGTAATTTTTAACAAATAAATATTACAGGGTGCTATTCTATAATTATTTTCTAAGACAACTCCTTTTGATAAGATTTTTAATTTTTCAGAAGAAGGAATTCCCTTCACTTTAGCAATGTAAACCTTTTCTACTTCTTTTACCGGGTGGGTTAAGGTATAAGCTAATTCACCGTCATTAGTAAGAATTAATAGTCCTTCCGAATTAAAATCTAAACGGCCAACCGGGTATACTCTTTCTTTTACCCCTTTCAATAAATCTAAAACAATCGGTCTGCCAAAAGGGTCGGATAAAGAAGTTAAATATCCTTTAGGCTTATTTAGCAATATATAAGAATACTGTTTTATTTCTTTATATTTTACTAATCTACCATCTACTTCAATAATATCTTTTTGAGGGTCAACCTTGGTTCCCAATTTAGTAACCACAGAGTTATTTACCCGTACCTGCCCCTGAAGGATAAGCTCTTCACACTTTCTTCGGGAAGCAATCCCTGCTCCCGCTAAATATTTTTGTAATCTTTCAATCATGTTATTTAATTCCGATTTCGCTTAGTTTGGGAAGATCGCTAATTTTTTTTAGACCGAAATGTATTAAAAAAAAGTCTGTAACTTTGTAAAGCAGAGGATTTCCAGGAGCCTTCTTCCTACCGCTAATCCTTACAATTTTATGCTTTAATAAATTAAATAAGACCCCTGAACAGCTTACTCCCCTTATCTTTTCAATTTCTAAACGGGTTACTGGTTGATTATAGGCAATAATGGCCAGAGTTTCCAAGGCTGCTTTAGAAATTTGATGCTTTTTTTTATTCTCTAATATTTTTTTTACCCAGATAGAATATTGAGGCTTGGTGCCCAGTTTATATCCACCGGCAATTTCATATATTTTAAATGGCCTGCCATCATTGTCATATTTTGAAATTAATTCGCTAATAATCGATCTACTTCTTCTTTTTTCAAGACCGGTAATCTCTTTTATCTTTTCAAGGGTTAAAGGATTATTGTATATAAACAGCAAGCATTCTATTATATTCCCCCATTCGGAGTTGTTTTTTAATTCTTCTTTAAATTTAATGCACCTTCTTTCAAATTGAATATTATCTTATCGAAACTTTTATTTTGATAACATTTTATTTTCTGTAAATATATAAGTTCTAATAAGGCAAGGAAAATAACGATAATTTCTAATTTGCTTTGAGCTTTTTCCATAAAATATTCGAAGGGTAACCCCTCTTTGGCACTTTTCAATGAATTAATTACCTCTTTCATCTTGGTATCTACGGTAAAAGCTCTCTTCTCAAAGGGTATAAATTCTTCCTTCTTTCTATTCTGTAAAACTTTTTCCAAAGAAGTTAAAAGATCTGCTAAATCAACTTTCTTAATTTCTATACCGCCTTCTTTTTCATTGCTTTCTATCGTCGGAAAATAAATATCATTTTGTGTCCCTTCCTTTTCCTTTAAATATTCGACTATTTTTTGATATTTTTCATATTCTTGAAGGTACATATCTTTTTCTTTTGAAATTACAAAATCATTATACTCTTCATCTTCTTCTTCATTTCTTTTATCTTCCAATTTCGGGAGAAGATTTTCTGATTTTATTTTTAGCATTATCGCTATTTCATTTATTGTTTTTCCGGCAACACTCAGGTCAATAACACTTTTATTTTGAATAATATATTTTAAATACTGGTCTATTATTTCAACAATTGGTACCTGCTCAATATCTATGATATCTTCTTTTACATTTTTTAATAATTCATTTACAGAGCCAGTGAAATCATTAATATCTATCTTAAAATCAATATCCTTATTATTCATAATACAAATTCATGGCTTTTTTTGCTTCATCAAGAGTCTGTTTAGCTGTTTTTCTTGCCTTTTTACTCCCTTCAATTACAATTTCCTTTATTATTTTCGGATTTTTTTCATAATATTTCCTTTTTTCCCTGAATCCGGCAAACTTATTTATTAAAGCTTGAGCCAATCTCTTTTTACATTCTACACACCCCAATTTTCCCGATTTACATCCGGCAGATATTTCTTCAGATCGTTCCGGATTAAACATCTCCTGATAAGTAAATACCACACAAATATCCGGATGCCCAATATCATTCAATCTTATTTTTTGGGTATCAGTTATCATTGTCTTCACTTTTTCTTCAATTTTTTCCGGCGAATCGGATATAGAAATAGTATTTCCTAAACTTTTACTCATTCTCTTCCCATCAGTTCCCGGCACACGGGGAACCTCAGTCAATTTTACCTGGGGCAAGGGAAAAACATTTTTATAAAGATTGTTAAATCTCCGGGCTATTTCCCGGGTTAGTTCTACATGGTGTACTTGATCTTCCCCCACCGGTACGGCATTTGCTTTGTAGACCAATATATCTGACGCCATTAGAACCGGATATCCCAAAAGACCATAACTCATATTATCTTTCAATCCTAAATCTCGTACCTGTTCTTTTAACACCGGATTTCTTTCTAACCAGGGTAAAGGAGTAATCATGGAAAAAAGCAGATGTAATTCTGCATGTTCCGGGACATAAGATTGAATCATTACAGTACTTCTTTCGGGGTCAATGCCTGCACTAAGCCAATCTATAAGCATCTCCATAATGTTTTCTTTTAAATTTTCAGTATTGTCATAACCGGTAGTAAGGGCGTGTAAATCTACGACCCCAAAAAAACACTTGTATTCTTCCTGAAGTTTTACCCAATTTTCTAAAGCTCCTAAGTAATTTCCTAAGTGTAATTTGCCGGTAGGCCGCATCCCGCTAAAAATTATTCCTGCCATTTGAAATACTCCTCTCTTAATTTATTATTATAATTATAATATGTTTTTTAAATTCTCCAATTGACCGATTGACCAATTTATCAAGTTACCCAGTTACCCGATTTACCAGTTTGCCAGTTAAATTAGTTGATAGTTGACAAATATATGGACCTCGCGAACCCAAAAATATACACACATCGCGAACCTTAATAACTAAATGTTCTATACTGTCCTCAAAAAAGGAGGCCAGTTATAAACAGTAAAGAATTAAGAGAAAAAGCTATAAAAAGATACGAAAATGGTGAATCTCCTAAGGAGATCTATCAGAGCCTTGGTAAAGGTAAAACCTGGTTCTTTAAATGGTTAAAGCGATACAAATTAG
>JAYEJO010000180.1:0-7324 GCA_034660595.1 Candidatus Caldatribacteriota bacterium | reverse complement strand
ATGGTTATAATTGAAGGAAAAGCCAAAGAACCTGTTTATCTATGGATATATAAAGGGATAACTGAATTAAGATCGGCAAAGGATATCTGGGGGAAATTAGCAGACGAAGCTGATAAAATTTTAAGAGAGAAGACTCATCCTAAGGCCGAGACTATGGAGATAGGGCCAGCCGGAGAAAAGCAATCTCTTGTTGCAAATGTAATGTTTAATGGTCATAGAGCAGCTGGAAGAACCGGAGTGGGAGCAGTTCTGGGGAGTAAAAACTTTAAAGGGATAGCTGTAAGAGGTAATTTAGAAGTAAAGGTAGCCGAGCCGGAGAAATTTATGGAAGCAGTTTATAAAACCAGGGGAATATTGAACAAAGATGCCTTTTCCGGTGGTGGTGCAGCAATGTTAGGAACAGCAATGTTGGTAAATGCCATAAATGGTGTTGGCGCCTTTCCTACTAAAAATGCTCAGGATGGATATTTTCCGGAAGCAGAGAAGATTAGCGGTGAGACTTTAAGAGAGAGGAATCTGATAAGGAACGAAGGATGTGCCGAATGTCCTATCGGATGCGGCAGAGTTACTGAGATTAAAGAGGGAAAATATAAAGGAGCTCACGGAGGTGGCCCCGAATACGAATCAGTCTGGGCTTTAGGGGCAATGTGTGAGGTATCTGACCTTGATGCCGTAGTTATGGCTAATTATCTTTGTGATAAATATGGGATGGATACTATTACAGCCGGTTCTACTGTGGCCTGTGGCATGGAACTTTACGAAGAAGGATATATGCCCAAAGAAGATTCTCCTTTCCCTTTAATTTTTGGCTCAGGAGAAGCTTTAGTAGAAGCAATAAAATTAATGGGCGAACAGAAGGGGAAATTAGGTAAGCTTTTAGCCCAGGGTTCGTATAGATTAGGAGAACATTATGGACATCCCGAACTTTCTATGAGCGTTAAAAAACAGGAATTTCCTGCTTATGATCCGAGAGGGGTAAAGGGGATAGGTTTGGAATATGCTACCAGTAACCGGGGAGCCTGCCATGTAAGAGGGTACACCATTGCTCCCGAAGTTCTAACCGGAGCGGCTGACCGGTTGAAATATGAAGGCAAGGGCGAACTGGTAAAAATCTTTCAAGATCTAACTTCTGCCCTGGATTCAACCGGTATATGTCTATTTACTACCTTCGGTTTAGGAGGGGAGGATATCGCTTTACTCCTATCTACTGCTACCGGTTTTAAAGTGGATATAAATGAATTTATGAAGATTGGAGAGAGAATATGGAATCTGGAAAGATTGTTTAATCTTAAGGCTGGGTTTACCAGAAAAGATGATACTCTTCCGATGAGAATTTTAAAAGAACCTATAAAAACCGGTCCCTCTAAAGGAGAGATAGAGGAATTAGATAAGATGCTTGATGATTATTATAAGGTAAGAGGTTGGGATAAGAACGGTGCTCCTACTAATGAAAAACTAAAAGCACTGGGGCTTTTGGATTAAGATGAAATACCTAATTATCGGAGCAAGTGCGGCGGGGTTATCCGCCGCACTGAAAATAAGAGAACTGGATGTAGATGGAGAAATAACTGTCTTATCAGAAGAGAAGCCCCTGCCTTATAGTAAGATGTCTCTCCCATATCTGTTATCGGGCGAATGCAGCAAAGAAGAAGATTTATATTTGGGAATACCGGAAGGCTTAGAATTATTATTAGATAAAAAAGTAGTGTCTTTGAAAGAAGAAAGGAAAGTGGTAGAAACAGAGGCAGGAGAAGAATTTTCCTATGATAAATTACTTATTACTACCGGTGCTCATCCTTATATCCCCGAGGTAGAGAAAAAAGGCTCACCAACTATACTTTCTATAAGAAATTTAGAAGACATATCCGGACTTAAAGAAAGGATTAAAAATTCGAAAGAGAAGAGAGTTATATTATCAGGAGCCGGCCTGGTCAATTGTGAGATAGCCGATGCCCTTTTAAAGGTAGGGGTGCCTTCTGTTTTTGTAATTCGTTCGAACAGAATTTTATCTCAAATTTTAGATGAAGAAGGGTCGAGAATAATAGAAAGTTGTGCTAAAGAAAAAGGGATAGAATTATTGACCGGCGAAAATATAAAAACAATCGAAGAGAAAGATGGCATAACTTATGCTACCCTTGAATCCGAAAAAGTTTTGAAAGGCAGTTGTGTGGTCTTTGGTAAAGGGGTACGGCCTTCTGTTGATTTTCTAAAAGGTACCGGGATAAAAATAGGTCAAGGGATAAGAGTTGATACCTGCTTGCAGACCTCAGTTAAAGATGTTTATGCCGCCGGTGATGTTACCGAAAGTATGGATTTGGTATATGAAGATGTCAGGGGGCATGCCTTATGGCCGGTAGCTGTCGAACAGGGGAAGATTGCCGGTGCAAATATGGCCGGAGGCGAAATAGAATACCCGGAAGAAATTTCCAGAAACATACTTACCATATTCGGGCAAACTATTTTTACCGGAGGTATCAGCACAGAGGATAAGTTTGAAGTTTATAAGGAACATCTTGCCGGAGAATACAGAAAAATATTAATTCACAATGATAAACTGGTAGGTTTTGTATTTATAGGGGAAGTAGATAGTCCGGGCGTATATCTCTTTGTTATGAAAAACGGAATAGATGTAAGGGACAATATAAACTTGCTTTTAAAAGGTGCTCTTTCCTATCCGGTAATTTATCCTTCTATGAGAAAAGTAGTCCTTTAAAAAAGAGAAAAGTATTTAGAAAGAGAAAAGCATAATAGGCTTAAGGTGAATAAATGATTGTAAAAGTAAAAGCATTTGCTAATTTAAGAGAATTTTTTGGAGGGGAGATGAAAGTAGACCTAAAAGAAGGGGCAATTTTAAAAGATCTCCTCTCCCCTTTTTATTTGCCACCCAAGGCAGTGAAGGCTATAATAGATGAATTAGGAAACATTAAACCATCTATACTCATTTTGAAGAATGGAAGGAATATCAGGTTTTTAGGAGGTTTCCTTACTAAATTGGAAGATGGTGATGAAGTGAGCATATTCCCTCCTATAGGCGGGGGTTAATTTATATAAGTAATTAGATTAGAAATAAAATAATTTTAAAAAAGAAAATTTAGAAAAAAATATTATTTTTGTCATTCCGCACTTGATGCGGAATCCATAAGTAGGGGCGTATTGCAATACGCCCCTACAATAATAGATTCCCGTTCTCTCTTTTAAGTTTAGTAAATTAACTTTCCTATCCATAGCGCTATCTGTTGGATTATTTTTTTGAAAAAAAGAAGGATTTTAAGATATTATGGAGTATATATAAATATAATAAGAAAAATAAATATTCGAGGATAGAGATATGGAATTAAAGATATCGGAAAAGCTTAAAAAATTGATAGTTGATACCGGAAGAGAATTGTACAAGCAGAATTTAACCATCGGGACCTGGGGTAATATTAGCGTTTTGGATTCTGAAACAGGCCTGGTGTATATTAAGCCAAGCGGAATGGATTATAATGAGATTAACCTCGAAGATGTCATTGTGGTTGATAAGAAAGGAAAAACAATTGAGGGGCTTAGAAAGCCATCTATTGAGATGCCTATGCATCTTTCTATATATAATGCCAGGAAGGATGTAGGAGCAATAGTTCACTATCATCCTATTTATTCGAGTGTGTTAGCGGTAACCGGCTTTAGTCTTCCGGGAATTTGTGAGGATTTTGTCCAGATAGTGGGAGAAAAAGTTTTATGCGCAAAATATGCCTTACCCGGCTCAGGTGAATTAGCTGAGAACGCAGTTACCGGTTTAGGAAATAGGAATGCGGTTTTTCTTTTAAATCACGGGACTCTCTGCGTGGGAAAAAATATGAAAGAGGCGATGAAAGTCTGCTATGTGGTAGAAAAGACTGCACATATTTATATTTTAAGTAAAAATATTGGAAAGTGTAGAATAATTCCTGAAGAAGATATTAAAGCAATGCAGGATTTCGCCAAAAATTTCTATGGGAAACAGTAAAACAAAGTGAAGTATTAATTTAAAAAGAAGAATAAAATTATCTTTTGATTTTTAGAGGATGAATAATATGAAAGATAGCGAAAAAACTAAAAAACAATTTGTAAATGAATTGCTTGATTTTCGTAAAAAGATTGCCGAGTTAGAAAATGTAAAAACCAATCATAAAAAAACAGAGGAAAAATTAGCAAAATCTGAAGAGCTATACCGTTTAATCGCTGAAAATACCAGTGATGTGATTACTTTACAAGACTTTAATTTACGGGCAGTATATAGATATGTCAGCCCTTCAACTAAAGATGCTGGCGGATATGAACCTGAAGATTTGCTCGGTAAATCTCCTTTTAAATTTATCCATCCTGACGACAAAAAGAAATTATTTCCAATATTAAAAAACTATGTTAATAATAAGTTAAAAAAGATTTTCACTGGAAAAGAATTACCTACCAGCAAGAGAATTGAATTTCGTTTTAAACATAAAGAGGGAAATTGGCGGTACCTTCAAAGTGTTGTAAATATTGTAGGGAATAAACTGCTTTTTATCACCAGGGATATCACTGAAAGTAAGAAAACTGAAGAAAAAATAAAACAATCCGAAGAAAAATACCGCACCCTCTTCGAAAATATGCCCGGAGTCTACTATCGTGCAGACAAAAAAGGAAATGTTATAATGGTAAATCCTCCCGGAGTTAAATTACTGGGATATAATTCCTCCAAAGAGATCATAGGAAAAAATCTCGCCAAAGATTTATATTATGTCCCTGAAGATAGAAAGATATTTTTAGAAGAACTGAAAAAGAGAAAAGGAATTGTCAATGACTATGAAGTAACCCTAAAAAAAAGAGAGGGTACCCCAGTTATTGTCTCTACTTCCAGCCATTACTATTATGACAAAGAAGGAAATATTGCCGGAGTAGAAGGCATCTTTTTAGACATCACCGAACGCAAAAAAATCATGGAAGAGTTAGAGGAGAGTAAAGAGAAGTATCGTTTATTGTTAGAGAATCAAACTGACCTGGTAGTTAAGGTTGATACCGAAGGAAAGTTTTTATTTGTAAGTCCTTCTTATTGTGAATCTTTTGGAAAGACCGAAGAAGAATTACTGGGGAATAAATTTATGCCTTTAGTCCATGAAGATGACCGGGAGGCAACTGCCAAAACTATGGAAAATCTGTATAAGCCTCCTTATACCTGTTATATCGAGCAGAGAGCGAAGACCAAAGATGGTTGGAGATGGTTGGCTTGGGCAGATAAAGCAGTTCTGGATAAAGACGGGAAGGTAGTGGCAATAGTTGGTGTGGGGAGGGATATAACCAAACGCAAACAAAATGAGAAACTACAACAAGTTCTTTACAACATCTCCAAGGCTGCTAACTCACCCATTACTCTTGACCAGCTTTATAAAACTATCCATCAAGAATTAGGTACCATCATCGATACCACTAATTTCCATATTGCCTTGCTCAACAAATATGAAAACATAATAAGTTTTGATTATTTTTTTGACGAGAAAGATGATATCTCTGTTACTTTAGAACATAATAATACTGGTTCACTTTCTGCTCATGTAATCAAGACTGGCCGGCCCCTTTTAGTTAATCGCCAGCAGATTAATAAAATGATTGAGAGAGGAGAATTAATTCTGTCTCATTTGGGCACCTTAACAGAAGAGACTCTTTGGTTAGGAGTTCCTCTAAAAATAGAAGGTAAAGTAATTGGAACAATGGCCGTCTTAAGCTATGCCAACCCTGAGCTCTACACCCAGAAAGACATCAAAATTATGGAATTCGTCTCTAATCAGGTAGCTACTGCTATAAAGCGAAAACAGGACGAAGAAGCTCTTAATAAGAGTCAGCAGGAATTTGCCAGTCTCTTTAAGAACATACCGGAAGCCTTAGTTTATACTGACAAAGAGAATGATATTTTATATGTAAATCCCCACTTTACCGAGATATTCGGTTATACTTCAGATGAAATTAAAGGAAAAAACATTGATGAAGGCATTATTCATACTAAAGAAAAAATTGATGAAGGAAAATATTACAGCAAAAAATCCCAAAAACATTTTGTAAATTATGAATCATACAGAAAAAGAAAAGATGGAAGCATATTCCCGGTATCTATATCTGCTTCCTCAATTAAGATTGATAATAAGGTAAAGGGTATTATCACTTTATATCAGGATATTACAGAAAGAAAAAAGAACGACAATTTGCAAAAAGTACTCTACAATATCTCAAAGGCTGCCAATTCCCCTATCTCTCTTGGTCAGCTCTACCCTATAATCCATAAAGAATTAGGTAATATTATTGATACCACTAATTTCTTTATTGCCTTAACAGATTACCAAAAAGATGAGATTTACTTTCCTTATTTTGTAGATGAAAAAGATGAGGATTTCACTGTTATCAATTTCAGTGAGACTAATTCTCTTACTGTCTATGTCATAAAGACTGATCAACCCTTACTGGTTGATTATAAGAAAGTACAGAAGATGATTGCTCAAAGAGAGGTAAACGTTGTTGGCAGTATTACTGACAAAACTATCTGGTTAGGTGTCCCCTTAAAAGTAGAAGACAAAGTTATCGGAGCAATGGCGGTCCAAAGTTACACCAATCCTAAACTTTATTCCGAGAAAGACATCGAAATTATGGAATTTGTCTCTAATCAGGTAGCTACTGCCATAGAAAGAAAAAGGATGGAGGAGGAGCTAAAAAGATTAGCTCATTATGACACCCTTACCGGAGCATATAATAGAGGGTATGGTTTAGAACTTCTTCAAAGACAATTAAAATTATCTAAAAGAGATAAATCCCCCTTATTATTAGCTTATAGTGATTTAGATAATTTAAAAGATATCAATGATGAATTTGGTCATGAAGAAGGGGATAAAGCTATGGTCCAAGTAGCAAAACTTTTTAAATCTATCTTGAGGGAGGTAGATATTATCACACGGATGGGAGGGGATGAATTTTTAGTAATCTTCTTAGATAGTTCCTTAAACGAAATACCTATAATTAAAAAGAGATTAAGCAAGGAATTAACCCGGTTAAATCAGGTTTCCAAAAAACCTTATAAAATAGGATTTAGTATAGGATTTTCTAATTATGATCCGGCCAATCCCCAGCCGATGGATGAATTAATCCGAATAGCTGATCAGATGATGTATGAAGAGAAGAAGAGAAAAGCTAAGGGAAGATTGTAAATTAGTTAGCGGTTGTATGACAAATAAAAGTCTACCACCTTTTTATCACTTGCTTTATTTATTTCAAAGGAAATTTTCTTTATTAGTTGTAGATAAAAAGAGGGTAGACTAGATTCAGATTGTCTTTCTCTTTGAAT
>JAYEJO010000179.1:0-1600 GCA_034660595.1 Candidatus Caldatribacteriota bacterium | reverse complement strand
TTAAAAAAGGGAAAGGTAAAGATGATAGAAGTAATTAAACGTAATAATACAGTACAATATTTTGATCCAAATAAGATAATAAATGCTATTACTCAGGCAATGCGTGAAACCATAAAGGGAGTAGATAAAGAACTGTGTGTATCTATTGCTGCAAAAATAAAAAAAGACTTGCAGACTTCCAAAGAAAGTGTAACAGTTAATGATATACAGGAACAGGTAGAAACAGAACTGATGAATAGCGAAAGGAAAGATGTTGCAAAAGTTTATATCTTGTATAGAAAACAGCGTGACGAATTAAGAGAAATCCCCAAAAAAAACCACAAGTTGTTAACGGATGACTTTATCAGCCAATATAAACATCTTCCTAATCCTTTTCCCACTCAATTAGGTCAATTTGTTTACTACCGAACTTATTCCCGATGGTTACCTCTCGAAAAAAGAAGAGAATATTGGTGGGAAACGGTAAGAAGAACAGTAGAATTTAATTGCAGTTTGGTTAAAACTACACAGCGTGAAGCCGAACTTCTCTACGATAATGTTTTTTATTTAAGACAATTTTTAGCCGGGAGAAGCCTTTGGATTGGAGGAACAGAAGTAAGCTCAAAATATCCCATGGCAAATTTTAATTGCAGCTTTATAGTCTTAGATAATTTTAATGCCTTTAAAGATTTGTTTTACCTGTTAATGATCGGATCTGGGGTGGGAATAAGAGTTTTAAAATCAGATGTAAAAAAATTACCAAAAATAAGAACAAATATAAAGATTATACACGAATTATATTCCCCTTTACCTAAAGAGAAGAGAGAAGATTTAACTAGTATCACTTTTGAAAACAATACCGCCCATATTATAATCGGCGATAGCAAAGAAGGATGGGTGGAATCATTAGATTATTATTTAAGCATACTATATAAAAATGAATACCGGGAAATAAAAACTATTATTTTTAATTATAATAATGTCAGACCAAAAGGAGAAAAGTTAAAAACTTTTGGTGGTACTGCTTCCGGATACGAAAGCTTAAGAGAGATGTTTTCTAAAATCGATAAAATAGTTAAAATTAATTGTTATGGCAATTTAAAAAAATTACGACCAGTAGATTGTCTGGATATTGCTAATATTATCGGTCAAAATGTAGTAGTGGGAGGAGTAAGGCGAACCAGTGAAGTGGTATTATTCGATAAAGATGACCAAGGAATTTTAAATGCTAAGAATAATCTCTATGAACAAGTGGATGGTAAATGGATAAAAAATGAAGCTATTTCCTATCGGGAAATGAGTAATAATAGTATTTTTTATACTTCTAAACCAACTCGGGAACAACTTTCCTGGCATGTGAAGCAAATGAGATATAGTGGTGAGCCCGGTTTTATGAATGCAGAAGCAGCCGCAAAAAGAAGACCTAATTTGCAAGGAGCTAATCCCTGTATGGAGGTACTGCTTGATAGAGACCAAATGTGTAATTTGACTACAGTAAATGTATTAGGTTTTGTACATAACGGTAAATTAGATAAGAATAAATTATTTGAAGCTCAAAGGCTTTCTATACGAGCAGGATTTCGGATGACCTTTTTAGACTTGGAGTTAGATCAATGGGATA
>JAYEJO010000178.1:0-1615 GCA_034660595.1 Candidatus Caldatribacteriota bacterium | reverse complement strand
TATCAACAACGGAGTAAAATTTTACCAAATGCAACGGAGTAAAAGTTTGCCAGTATAATTCAATATATTTTCTTCTTTTTAAAAAAGATTTAAACGTTTATATTTTATTCAAAAATCCACAATAAAATCTTCCATTTTTTAATTATTGAGACCTTCTTGGGATTATTCCGATATTAGTCCTATTTTCATAATTATTCCGCCCACCCCCTATTTATTTCCACAACAAAGAACAACATTCAATCAGTTCCTATCGTTTCAAAGAGCATATCTGTTACACTTCTTAATAAGAATAAATAATGTTAGGAGGTGACAGCAAAATGCGCATTAGCAACTGTGTGAACTGCTGGAATGAATTCGAGGTGAATCCAAGAGTAAAAAACCAGATGTATTGCAATGATAGCGCGTGCCGGAAGGCACGAAGGGCTGTCTGGCAGAGGGAAAAGATGGCAAAAGATCACGATTACAGAGAGAATCAAAAAAGATGCCAAAAAGACTGGATAAAAATGAATCAGGGATATTACAAAGATTACAGGCAGAAGAATCCTGAATATGCAACAAGGAATAAGCTTATGCAGATCAGCCGTAATGCAAAAAGAGGAAAGGGCAAAATATCCGGATTAATTGCAAAGATGGACTCGTTAGGCAGGATTAATGCCCGCCGAGGTGAAGGGCTGTATCGGTTAGTGTTTCAGGGACAGTCGTTGATTGCAAAGATGGACTCGTTAATTGTTAAACTTATCCCTTGCAGGGGGTTAGAATCACGAAAAACCGGATTTAACTGATTGCAAAAGAGGACTCGTTAGGCAAAAGGCAGATAGAATGATAGCCTAAAATTATGATGATAAGAAATCTGGAGGTGATAAAACCCGGCAGGATAAGGAAAATTAGAGGTTCGTTCAGCTGGATAGAACATGAATTTGTTAATAGAGGGATAATAGATATGTTAACAAAGGAAGAATTGCTTTTGTATTATTTTTTAGTAAGCGTAGGAGATAAAAGAGGTGTGAGTTTTTACGGCAGGGACAAGATATGCGGCAAAATAAAAATAGGAATTGAGCAGTATGAGAAGGCAAAACAGTCTTTAGTAGAATACGATTTAATAGCGTATAAACCATTTAACAGCAATGCGCAGAATGGATATTTTCAGGTATTATCACTGCCAGAGAGAAAGGTGAATATTAATGAGTTTATCAAAGAGAGAATTATTCCAAATATATCAGCTTAAAGATATCGGATACACTGAAAGGCGGATAGCCAAAGAAATGGGATTAAGTCGGCAGACAGTGCATAAATATTTATTAGATCCGGAACCGGGAATAAATAAACGGACATATTCTTCACAATTAGAGCCGTATTATCCGTTAATAACGCAATATTTAGAAAAAGACAGTAAAGCGTCCGCGGTCGTAATATATCAAAGGATTGTAGAGCGCGGTTATAAATATGGACTTACAATTTTGAGGGAATATCTTCGCAAGATACGAGGGGAAAGCAAAAAAGAAAAGGCATACATCAGGTATGAAAGTGCTCCGGCGGAACAATGTCAAATAGACTGGGGGTATTTTGGGACACTAAAATACGGGCAGTACCATAGAAAAGTCTGGTGTTTTGCAAT
>JAYEJO010000177.1:4057-7399 GCA_034660595.1 Candidatus Caldatribacteriota bacterium | reverse complement strand
TATCTACTCCCTTTATGGTTTCACGCATTGCCTGAGTAATAGCATTTATTATCTTATTTGGATCAAAATATTGTACTGTATTATTACGTTTAATTACTTCTATCATCTTTACCTTTCCCTTTTTTAATATTCTAACATAAAAAAATAAAAATCAGGGAAAAATAAATAATAAATATCAAAAAATAATTTATTATATAAATAATATAATGATTATATCCCAAAAACTAAAGTTTTTTTATTTTTTTATTTTAAACATTGATCAAAAAAGTAGCCCGCCTCCTTTTTTCTTTATTATGTGCATCATGTCTTTAGTTAGTGTAAATTTTAGTGGGGTAGTTAGTTAAAAAGAAGAATGCTACTTTTTTTCTATCTTTTCTTTATCTTTTTTAACTTGATACTTTCTTCTTGGGTGATTTGAAATAAAAGATAAATATGGTTATACTTTAAAATAAAAATAAAGCAGAAAATAAACTATTACTAAAGAGCAGGTTATTTTCTATAATGAAAGGAAAAAAATGAGTAAAAATCCAATTACTACAATAACTATGGAAAATGGGAAAGCAATAACAGTTGAACTCTATCCCGAGATTGCCCCCAATACTGTAAATAATTTTATTTCACTTATAAAGAAAAAATTTTATGATGGTCTTTTATTTCATAGAGTTATTGCCAATTTTATGATTCAAGGAGGGTGTCCTGAGGGAACAGGAACCGGTGGGCCTGGCTATAAAATAAAAGGAGAATTTTTATCGAATGGCTTTAAGAATGATTTAAAACATAAAGAAGGCGTAATAAGTATGGCGCGTAGCAGCGAGCCAAATAGTGCAGGTTCGCAATTTTTTATAATGCACAAATATGCACAACATCTGGACGGGAATTATGCAGCATTCGGTAAAGTAATTGAAGGAATGGATGAAGTTGACAGAATAGCAACTGTTAAGAAAGATAGAAATGATAAGCCGATTATTCCAGAAATTATAAAGGAAATAACTGTTAATTGTTTTGGAGAAGATTATCCTGAACCTGAAATATTTTGACAGAAGGAGATTATTGTGTTATCTTTTTTAAAATAGTAATATTAATAGGGGAAATTAATGTCTGATATAATCCGCTTCGGAGTGTCATTGGAAAAAGAACTATTGGAAAAATTTGATAAACTTATCAAAGAAAAAAAATATTCCAATCGCTCAGAGGCAATACGTGATTTAATCAGAGAGAACCTGGTTAAGAGAGAGTGGGTTAAAGGAAAAGAAGTGGCAGGGGCGATTACCCTGGTATTTAATCATCACAGGAGAGAATTGATGAATACCTTGACTGATATACAGCATGATTTTCACCAGCTAATAATCTCCAGTCAGCACATTCACTTAGACCATGATAATTGTTTAGAAATAATTGTAGTGAGAGGCAAACCCAGAGGAGTTAAAGAGCTGGCAGATAAATTAAGAGCAACCAAAGGGGTAAAATATGGATCTTTATCTATAGCTACTACCGGGAAGGAATTGGTGTAGGGAAATAGTTATCGGTTATCAGTCATCGGTTTCCAGTTTTAGGTTATTTAATTGAGGGTGATAACCTTATTTTTTTGCTCATGAGTAGCACGAAATATATAAATGTAATATTAATCTTAAAAGATTGAAATCCTTTTATCAAGTAAGCGAAAAGATAAATAAATTTTTTATATTATAATCAGTTAAAATTAATTGTACAGAAGGAGATAGAATATTGATTACCTCAAAAAGCAAGAAAATGATGCAGAAGACTTTCAGAAAGACCATCTATAGGTTTATGGAAATTCCAAAAGCTGTGTTTAGGGGCAATTTTGGCATTTATATCCATGTCCCCTTCTGTTATTCAGTGTGTTCCTTTTGCCCTTTCTATAAAGAAATTTTTTCGGAGGATTTAAAAGGTCAATACCTGGAGGCAATTTTGAAGGAGATAGATAATACCGATATGCAGGGAAAGGCCAAATGGATTTATTTTGGAGGAGGCACACCCAATACCCTTACTACTAAAGATTTATCTGATATTGTGGAAAGAATTAGAAGAAAGGTACAGATAGATAGTATAGGTATAGAATTACTACCAACTATTTTAAAAAGTGATTATCTGAAAGAATTAAAGGACATCGGCTTTACCAAGATAAGTGTGGGAGTAGAAAGTTTTTCCAATAATGTGGCAAGCAAGACAGGAAGAAAAATTGCCAAAAATGAAGAGATGGAGAAGATTATAAACCTATCCCGAACCCTGGGATTGGGGACAAATGTGGATATGATGGTTGGTCTGCCCGATCAAAATCCAGATACATTCAGAGAGGATATTAAGAAGATAAATGCTCTTCGACCGGACCAGGTTACAATATATCCTTTTATGATATTAAAGGGGGTAAAGGCCAGACCGAGTATTCCTTCTTATGAACAATTTACATTAATTGAAGAAGCAAGTGAAATTTTAAGAGGGAGTGGATATAGCAGAAAAAATGTGTGGGCTTTTGCTATTCATGATGACCTTTATGATTCCTCCGGAGACGAACTTATCGAAGATTATATCGGATTTGGACCCGGTGCCTTTTCTACCTATGGAGATTCAAAGATTGTAAACCCCGAATTGGACGTCTATGTTGAAAATTATAGAAGGGGTAAAAATATGAAATTTATTGCTTACAAATCTAAAGCAAGTGACGAATGGCGGAAATTTGCAAAGATGATTTACGAGCTAAAGTGTAATAACCATAAAAATCATCTGGCTTCTTATATAAAGCTTTTTATGTGGATTTTAAAAATTACCGGTTATAGCAGTCAGGGAATGCTCACGCAGAAAGGCATAATTTTTGCTCACGAGATAACCAAAGCGGTGGTTGAATCATTACCTTTGCCTATTCGGAATCATAATTGTATTGAAAATTATGACGAATATATTTCTTACAAAAAATAGAGATAGTAGCAAAAGTTAAGTGACGAGTTAGAGAGAGGATTATCTGGTCTTTCAAGACCCTGATGATCAATTATTTAGTCCTACTGTGGCTGAAGATATTGCCTTTGGGCCTCTAAACTTGAGAAAAAATCGTCAAGAGACTGAAAAGATTCTAAAAGAAACCTTGGAGACGTTGGGTTTAGCTGGTTTTGAAGATAGGATTACTTATAATCTTTCCTATGGAGAAAAAAGATTAGTTTCTCTGGCTACGGTATGGGCGATGCAGCCGGAGATTTTATTGCTTGATGAACCTACCATCTGGCTTGACGAAGAGACTATCGAAAAGATAGTTCAAATATTAAATAGCCATCCCCATTTATCCTATATAATTATTTCTCATGATAAAAAATTTTTAAAAGAAACCACTAA
>JAYEJO010000177.1:0-3957 GCA_034660595.1 Candidatus Caldatribacteriota bacterium | reverse complement strand
TTTGTTATAATGAAAATCAAAAGGATATAAATAAGTAAGCTAAAGACAAAATAATATAATAATATAATAAACTGATAGAAGAGATATTTTATAAATCTTGGCGATAAAGATAAAATTTATATTTACATAAAACATTTATCCTATTAAAACTAATTAACCAGCTAACCAGGTAACCAACTAACTAAAATGGGGGAGAAGAAATGAAAATTGGAATTGTGGGGATGCCTTTAACAGGGAAGACCACTCTGTTTAATCTTTTAACCGGCCAGCACAAGGAGACCTCTGCTTATTCCTCAAAGGGTACTAAAAATATGGGGATTGCCACTGTTTATGACCAGAGAATAGAATATTTAAGTTCCCTCTACCATCCCAAAAAAACCACTTATGCTAATATTGAATTTGTGGACATTGGTGGAATTTCTCCGGAGTTACCAGCAAAAGAGAAGGCAGAGATATTTAGTCTTATCCAGGATGCTGAGGCCTTGCTGTTTGTAATCAGATTATTTGAAGACCCGGCGGTTGCCGGTGAGAAAGACCCAATTGTTCAGCTAGAAAACTTAAAGTGTGAACTTTTACTTAGGGATTTAGAAGTAGTGGAAAATCGGATAGAGCGGTTAAAAAAGTCTAAGAAAAAATTGACCCATGAGGAATTAGTAGAAATGGAAATTTTAGAAAAATGCAATCAGGGGTTGAGTGATGATTTTTTTCTCTCCAACCTTGAATTTTCTGGGGATGATATAAAAAAGATAAGCGGCTTCAGTTTTTATACCCTAAAACCGATTATTATCGCTCTGAATCTTGGTGAAGAACAATTCAAAACAAAATCATATTCTCAAAAAGAGAAATTAGAGCAGGTTATTCAGGACGGAAATATGGCCAGTTTAAACATCTGTGGCAAGACGGAAATGGAAATAAGTGAGCTGGAACCAGATGAGAGACAGATGTTTTTAGAAGATTTAGGATTAAAAGAATCAGGAATTGAAAGATTATCACGAGTATGTTATAAACACCTGGGATTAATATCTTTTTTCACTGTGGGCGAAGATGAAGTTAAAGCCTGGACTATCAGGAAAGGTACCATAGCCAAAAAAGCTGCAGGGAAAGTACATTCCGATATAGAAAGAGGTTTTATCCGGGCTGAAATTGCCAGATATCAGGATTTAGTTACTCTTGGTTCTATGCACACAGTAAAAGAAAAAGGGTTACTAAAGATTGAAGGTAAAGATGCCATAATCGAAGATGGAGACATCATTAATTTTCGATTTAATGTTTAAAGCAATTTTTCGGTTAATAGTTGCAAGATACAAGATTATTTAATTGACTAATTCACTAATAAATTAATTCACCGATTCTCCAATTTACCAATCCGCCAATTCGCAGGACAGGCGTCTCGCCTGTCTATTAGATAATTAGTGTTAGTATTAATACAAGTTACTGGTTATTAGTTTTCGGTTACTGTAGGGGCGTATTGCAATACGCCCCTACTACACGCTACACGCTCTACGATATCCGTTAGTCACTATCCCCAATTTTTCTTCACGCGATACGCAATACTATATACTCGATACTAATTTAATAGTTGACAAGAATATTTTTTTATATTACAATCACTACTAAAGTAATAGTAATAGTAGTAAATAAGCGAGGTGAATTTTATGAGGCTTTCTACCAGAGCAAGATATGGTACAAGGTTAATGTTAGAATTAGCCCTAAATTTTAATAAGGGGACTATCTTTTTAAAGGATATTGCCGAAAAGGAAGAGATTTCCGAAAAATATTTAAGTCACCTGGTTATCCCCCTTAAGTCAAGTGGATTGATAAGTTCTTCTCGAGGAGCCCACGGAGGATATCAGTTGTCCAAATCTCCTTCCCAAATAACCCTCAAAGAGATTGTAAAAACTTTGGAAGGGGAGATAAGTTGTGTGGAATGCGTAAAAAATCCCTCTGTTTGTCCCAGGGTTTCCAAATGTGCAACTCGAGGTATCTGGGAGAAATTAGATGAAAAAATTTCCGACGAACTTAGCTCAGTTACTTTAGAGGATTTAATGAACTCGCAAAAAGAAATAAACTAACCATTGCTATCCTATTTCGCGAATAGTTAGATAAACAAAAGAGGAGAAAATTATGAGCATATTATCAGCTATTGGTAGTACACCACTTGTTGAGTTAAATAATCTAAATGAAAATTCAAAGGTAAGAATTTTTGGTAAACTTGAAGGAAGTAATCCTGGCGGTTCAATCAAGGACCGCCCGGCCTACTATATGCTCAAAAAAGCAGAGGAATCAGGAGAACTTACCAGAGGGAAAACAATACTTGAACCTACTTCGGGTAATACAGGAATTGCCCTGGCAATGATAGGAGCTGCCAAGGGATACAAAGTAAAACTTTGCATGCCTGAGTGTGTAAGTTTAGAAAGGCGGCGGATTATTGAATCCTTTGGGGCTGAAGCAGTGCTTACTCCGGCAAATGAAGGGACTGATGGTGCCATCAGGAGGGCTCAGCAGTTTATTGCCGAAGAGCCGGGTAAATATTATATGCCTAATCAATTTGAAAATGAGAATAATGTTCTTGCTCATTATGAGACTACCGGGCCAGAAATATTTTCGCAAACTAAGGGAGAAATAGATATATTTGTAGCCGGAATGGGAACCGGAGGAACTCTAATGGGAACAGGTAAATACCTCAAGGAGAAGAAACCACAAATTAAAGTTATAGGAGTTGAACCTATAGTAGGGCATAAAATACAAGGGCTTAAAAATATGCAGGAATCAATAGTCCCCAAAATATACCACCACGAAAAATTGGATGAAAAGATTATTGTTGAGGATGACCCGGCTTATGAGATGACCAGATTACTTGCTACCAAAGAGGGAATTTTTGTGGGCATGTCCAGTGGTGCTGCAGTGGTAGGAGCCTTACGTGTAGCCAAAAAAATGCATTCCGGAATAATCGTGGTAATTTTACCAGATCGGGGAGACAGATATTTAAGCACTAACTTATTCAGGTCAATATGTGGCAAATGCCCGCCATAAAATCTCTTTTAGCATATTTTTTATTTAATTTGTGATAAAATAAAATATATCTAAGAATAAAAAAAAGAGAGAAGGATGAAATAGAAGATTATGGCAACATTTGAAGATTTTCAAAAAATAGATATCAGAGTAGGTAGAATTATCGAAGTAGAAGATTTCCCCGAAACAAGAAATCCTTCTTATAAAATAAAAGTTGATTTTGGAGAGTTAGGTATAAAGGTCTCTTCTGCCCAGATTACCAAATTATATTCCAAAGAAGATTTGCTTAACCGACAGATTGTGGCGGTAGTTAATTTTCCTCCCAAACGGATAGCCGGGTTTAAATCAGAAGTTTTAATTTTAGGAGTAATGAAAGAGGATGGGGAGGTAATTTTGCTTCAGCCTGACCGGGAAGCTCCTTTGGGTTATAAAATAGGATAGAAAAAGATAATTAGAAAACTTCGAAGTTAAAGGTATTTTAAATGGAAAATATAATTAATAATGAAAAAATCAACCGGGTAGCAGAATTAATTAAAGAATCTAAATATACAGTTGTACTAACCGGAGCGGGAGTAAGCACCGGGTCAGGAATAGCAGATTTTAGGACCCCCGGTAAAGGTATCTGGGAAAAGGTAGACCCCTTTAAAGTTACCTCTATAACAGCCTTCGAGGAAAGCCCCCAGCGTTTCTATCATTTCTATCGACCTCGTATCGAGATGTTGTCTCGAGTTTCTCCCAATCCTGCACATAAGGCTATTGCCCGGTTGGAAGAGATGGGTTATACAAAATGTCTAATCACTCAAAATATCGATAATCTTCACCAGAGGGCAGGCTCGAGGAAAATCATTGAAGTTCATGGAACTTTAAGAGAAGCTGTTTGCCGAAAATGTGGAAAGATGATCTCTTCGGAGTTATTGTTAGAAAAAATAGAAACAAGCGAAGAGA
>JAYEJO010000176.1:6131-7400 GCA_034660595.1 Candidatus Caldatribacteriota bacterium | reverse complement strand
ATTGCTTCATGATATAGGACCTCACTTTTTGATCCTATATTATTACAATTTTAAGCAATTTTATTAGAGTTCACTTTTAAACTTTAAATCGTAAAAAAAGAGTTCACTTTTAATTCTTAAATGACATTTTTAAAAAAAGATATTTGCAAATCAATATAAAAAATTAATAATTAGGAGATAAACAACAAACATGGTAAAACCCTTATTTAAAGTTAGCACCCCGAATGAGGTAATTGCGATGCTAAAAAATCATTTAAATTTAAAGGAAATAACCCGGAGCAATATAGAAGTAGCTGATATTAAAACTGCCTTACACAGAATCTTAGCAGAAGAGATAGTTGCACCCGCTAATCTTCCTGGTTTTAATCGTTCTACCATGGATGGTTATGCTATTAGGGCGGAAGATTCTTTTGGAGCAACTGATAGTTTACCTTCCTATTTGAAGGTTATAGGAGAAATAAAGATGGGGGTTAAACCTGAATTTAAGATTAATCCCGGAGAGGCGGTAAAAATATCCACCGGAGGTATGCTCCCTGAAGGAGCAAATGCGGTGATGATGTTAGAATATGTCGAGCAGATTGATGATTCTACTATTGAAATAAGAAAATCGATTTCTCCCTGGGAAAATGTAGTTCGAGAGGATGAGGATCTAAAAACAGGAGAAATTATATTAAGAAAAGGACATGGATTACGTCCACAGGATATAGGAGTTTTAGCCGGAATAGGAAAAACTAATATCAAAATCTATAGGAAGCCAAAAATTGCTATTATCTCAACGGGCAATGAAATAACCCCAGCTGAAGGCGAACCCCAAATAGGGCAGATAAGGGATATAAATTCTTACAGCCTTGGAGCTTGCATTGAAGAGGCAGGTGGAGTTCCTATTTGTAGAGGAATTATTAAGGATGAAGTTATTCTATTGGAGCAGGAGATAAAAAAGACTATCAAAGAAGATAAGGTAAAAGCGGTAATTATTTCCGGAGGAAGCTCAGTGGGGACAAGAGATGTTACCTTAGAAGTGCTTAATAGGCTGGGGAAACCCGGTGTGTTGATTCATGGAGTATCAGTAAAACCAGGGAAACCTACTATACTTGCCATAACTGATAATAGGCCGATATTTGGCTTGCCCGGTCATCCGGTTTCAGCGATGATAATCTTTGATCTTTTTGTACGGCCTTTGATTAGATGGTTACAGGGGGGAGAATATAATTATAATTTTGCCAAAGAAATAGAAGCAGAGTTGACCTGTAATATGGTTTCAGATTCGGG
>JAYEJO010000176.1:0-6031 GCA_034660595.1 Candidatus Caldatribacteriota bacterium | reverse complement strand
AAATTTTATAAAACTTTGTTAAAATACAAACTTGCTCAGCCTCCAAAAGGGGAATTAGTTTCTACTGAAGATTCCTTAGGACGAATTACCGCAGAACCAATTTTTGCCAAGATATCCTCTCCTTACTATCAGGCGGCAGCAATGGATGGGATAGTAGTCAGGGCAAGGGATACTTATGAAGCTTCCGAATCTTCTCCTGTTGTTTTAAAGGTTAATCAAGATTTTCATTTTATAAATACCGGTAATCCCATACTTTTCGGTTTTGATGCAGTTATAAAGATTGAAGACATAAATCCTTTGAATGAATTTAAAGGAGATAAGAACAAAGATATTTCTGATGATTTTTCCGATGATTCAAAAGAAGAAAATATTAAAAAAATTAAAATATTTTCGGCAGTTTCCCCGGGGCAGCATATCCGCAACATTGGGGAAGATGTGGTTGCTAATCAGTTAATTGTCCCGGTGAATCATAAAATCCGTCCAGTAGATATTGGAGCTTTATTGGCAGGGGGAGTAAACCAACTTTTTGCCCGCAGAAAGCCCAAGGTAGCAGTTATACCTACGGGTGATGAATTGATTGCACCAGGGGAAGAAATTAGTCCTGGTAAAATTATTGAATTTAATTCTAAAATAATTAAAGGTCTGATTTATGAGTGGGGAGGAGAGGCAAAAGTATACGAAATAGTGAAAGATATTCCTCAAGATTTAAAAAATGTTTTACAAAAGGCTAAACAACAAAATGATATTGTAGTGGTCCTTGCCGGTTCCTCTGCTGGCTCAAAAGATTTCACTTCCGAGATTGTTAAAAGTATAGGTGATGTTTTGGTTCATGGAGTAGCTATTATGCCCGGAAAACCGACAATTTTGGGAATCATTGATAATACTCCTTTTATCGGACTTCCCGGTTATCCGGTCTCAGCGATTATCTCTGCAGATCAATTTTTGAAACCTTTAATCTTCCGTAAATTAGGATTGACTGTAAAAAGGCGAGAAAAAATTAAAGTCCATATGGCCCACAAAGTAGTTTCTCATTTAGGAGATGAAGAATTTCTAAGAGTAAAATTAGGAAATATAGATGGGAAAATAATGGCTTATCCTCTTTCCCGGGGAGCGGGAGTGGTTACTTCTTTGGTAGAAGCAGATGCCTTGATTCGTATTCCCTTACTTAAAGAGGGGGTAGATTTTGGAGAAGAAGTAAAAGCCGAACTTTTAGAAGATTTAAATAGAATAAAGAATAATATCATTGTGACCGGGAGTCATGATTTAGTTTTAGATGTTTTAAGGAATGAACTACAAGAAGAGTTTTCTGATTTTAATTTGGTGTCCTTTAACGTAGGAAGTATGGGAGGGTTATTAGCTTTGAAACAAAAAAGAACTCACCTTGCCACTACTCATCTATTGGATCCGGAGAGCGGAGAATATAATTTCCCTTATATAAAAAAAATGCTTCCTCAGAGAGAATTGGTAGTTATGAATCTAACATACCGGGAACAGGGGATAATGGTAAAAAGAGGAAATCCAAAAAATATCAAAGGAATAGAAGATTTGGTTAAGAAGGATATAAAGTTTATTAATAGGCAGAAAGGTTCAGGAACCAGAGTTTTATTGGATTATCTATTAAAAAAGAAAGGCATTAATCCTTTAGATATTCAGGGTTATTCCAAGGAAGAGTACACCCATTTAATGGTGGCTTCTGCCGTAGCGGAGGGGAGCGTGGATGCAGGTCTGGGGATTTTGTCTGCTGCCAAGGCCTTCCACTTAGATTTTGTGCCAGTAGCCAAAGAAAGGTATGATATAATTATACCTAAAGAATACTACTCTTCTTTAAAGATTCAAAAATTATTGACTGTTATTAGATCGGAAAAATTTAGGAAAAAAGTCTCGAGTTTGGGAGGATATGACCTCTCTCAGAGTGGAAAGGTAATAAAAGAATGAATAAACTAATAGATAACTTTGGCAGAGAAATTTCCTACCTTCGGGTTTCTATTACCGATCGGTGTAATTATAGATGTATTTATTGTCAATCCGAAAAAAAATTTGAATTCATTCCTCATCAAGAGATTTTAAGATTTGAGGAGATAGTGGAAATTGTACAAGAGGCAGTAAACCTGGGAATAACTAAGGTTAGGATAACCGGCGGCGAACCATTAGTTAGAGAGGGGATAGTAGATTTTATTAAGAAATTAAGAGAGATTAAAAAATTAGAAGACATATCTTTAACCACTAATGCTTTTTTCTTAAGTGAGTATGCCGAAAAATTAAAAGAAGCTGGGCTGAATCGGGTAAATATTAGTTTAGATTCCCTGCAGGAAGAAAAATATAAAAAAATCACCCGAGGGGGGAGTTTAGAAAAAGCATTAAAAGGAATCAATTCTGCTTTAAAGGCAGGATTATTGCCTATTAAAATCAATACTGTACTAATTAGAGGAATTAACGATGATGAAGTAGAAGATTTTGTAAGATTGACTTTAGACAGACCATTGAATATTCGTTTTATTGAATTTATGCCCTCCGAGGAAGAAGTAATAAATGAATTTGAAAATAAATTTATTTCAGTTCAAAAAATAAAAGAGAAACTGATAAAGAAATATTTATTAACTCCTATAAAAATTAGTGTTGCCAACGGACCGGCGAAGTATTACCAGATTAAAGGTGGTCAGGGTACCATAGGTTTTATTACTGCCTTGAGCCAACATTTTTGTAAAACCTGTAACCGGATAAGATTAACTTCTGAAGGTAAACTCAGACCTTGTTTGTTTTCTAATACAGAGGTTGATATTAAGCAGGCAATAAGGAAGCTAGCAAGAGATAAAACCGAAGGATTTCTAAGAAAGAAAATTATAAGGGATAAATTAAAAGAGGCTGTTAGACTAAAACCAGAAGGTCATAAATTAAATATAAAAAATCAAGAGAATTTATCTTTTCATATGTCCCGAATCGGAGGTTAATAAATAAAAATGGAAGGTAAGTTGTAGGTAATGAATAAAAAAATAAAAGGAAGAATTTTGGCAGTATGCCAAAGCAGAGAGAAGGGAACGGTAAAAAAAGAGATAGGTTCAGGAGTATTAATAGAAAATTATGGCCTGGAAAATGATGCTCATGCTGGAAAATGGCATCGCCAAATTAGTTTGTTGGGAATAGAAAGTATCAATAAAATGAAAGGTAATGGTTTTAAGATTAAATTTGGTGATTTTGCAGAAAATTTAACTACTGAGAACATTATTTTACCTGAATTACCTCTTGGTACAAAATTAACAGTAGGAGAAAGCGTGTTGCTGGAAGTAACTCAAATAGGGAAAAAATGTCACCATGATTGCGAAATTAGGAAAAAAATTGGCGATTGTGTAATGCCCAGAGAAGGAATATTCGCCCGAGTCTTAAAAGGCGGCAGAGTAAAACCCGGAGATTGTGTCGAGGTATTATAAAAGCGATAAACATGGATTTTATTACCTAATTGACTAATAAAGATTGGGAATAAGAAGGAAAAGTTTTTAGCAGGCGTTTATTTCTTAAACCAGCATTTTAATAAAATTGAAGAATTTGTCTTTTTAAATGTTTTAAATTGGAGGTTGGTAAATAAAAAATGAAAAAACAAAAATTAACTCATTTTAATAAAGAAGGTAGAGCGCGTATGGTAGATGTAGGAGGAAAAGATGATACTCTGAGAATAGCTATCGCTGAAGGAGAAATAATAATGCAGCCTTCTACCTTAAAAATGATTAAAGATAAAGAAATTTCCAAGGGTGATGTTTTAGCAGTAGCCCAGGTTGCTGGTATTATGGCTGCCAAGAAAACTAGTCAGATTATTCCTATGTGCCATCCTCTATTATTAACAAGTATTAATATTAATTTTAAAATTGATGAAGAAAAGAACAGAGTCATTATTCAATCACAGGTAAAGACTGTAGGGAAAACCGGAGTGGAAATGGAACCTTTAACTGCTGTATCCGTAGCCGCTCTCACTATTTATGATATGTGTAAGGCGGTAGATAGAGGAATGACTATTCAAGATATACATTTAGTAGAAAAATTCGGAGGGCAAAGCGGACATTATCAGGGCAAATCAATAATGGGAGAGTAAAGATAATGGGAAGAAAACTAAAAGGTAAAATATTAGCTGTTTGTTGTGGAAAAGTCAAAAAAGAGAAGAAGATACCAATGAAAGAAGGGTTAATTATTAAGAATTGGGGTTTAGAAGGTGATGCCCATGCCGGTAAATATCATAAACAAATTAGTCTTTTAGGTCTTGATAGCATGAATAAAATGCGAGAACAAGGCGTTAAAATAAATTTTGGTGAACTCTATGAGAATTTAGATATAGAAGGGCTTGTTTTGTATAAACTTCCTTTAGGAACTAAACTAAAGATAGGAAAAGATATTTTATTAGAGATGACTCAAATAGGAAAAAAGAATAGCTATTTTTTGGAAATTGATGGTAAGAGAATAAGTTCAATAATGACCAAAGAAGGTGTTTTTACTCGCGTTTTAAAAGGGGGAAAAGTAAGAGTTAATGATGAGATTGAGGTGGTTTAAGAATGATTAAGGTAGGAATTTTAACCATAAGCGATAAAGGCTCGCGAGGAGAAAGAGAAGATATAAGTGGAAAAGTAATCGAAGAAGTAGTCAAGAAGATTAATGGAGAAGTTAAATATTATCAAATTATTCCTGATGAAAAAGATATTATTCAAGAAGAGTTGATAAAGGCAGTTGATAAATTACATCTTGATTTAATCTTAACTACCGGAGGAACGGGTTTAGCTAAAAGAGATGTTACTCCTGACGCTACTTCGGCGATAATCGAAAAGGAAGTTCCGGGGATTAGTGAAATCATCAGGGGTGAAAGTTTTAAAAAGACCGATCGAGCGATATTATCTCGAGGGGTGGCAGGGATTAGAAAAGAAAGTTTGATCATAAATTTACCCGGCAGCCCTAAAGGAGTAAGAGAATCTTTAGAAATAATATTAGAGGCATTGCCACACGGTATAGAAATTCTAAAAGGCCAGGCTACAGAGTGTGGAAGAAATGATGAAGAAATTAGGTGAAAATTAATGAAAGTCATATTTTTAGGCACCAGTTCAGGTATGCCTACTTTGAAACGTAATGTATCTTCTATTGCTCTTATTTTTATTAATAAAAATAAATTATGGTTATGGGATTGCGGGGAAGGAACTCAACAGCAGATTCAGAAAACATCTTTAAAGATATCTAAATTAGAGAAGATTTTTATTTCTCACTTACACGGGGATCATGTATTTGGGCTTCCGGGTTTATTGGCTTCCCGGGGTTTAAGGGGCGGAAAAAATCAGCAAAAAGTTCAAATATTTGGCCCCGAAGGCCTTGACACATATTTAAAAGAAACCCTAAATATAACTAAAACCTATATCCCTTATGAAATTGAGATAAAAATTATTCCACCAAATTTACCAGCAGGAATCATCTGGGAAGATAAGGAGTATACAGTTCGATATACAGAAGTAAATCACAATATTAAAGCTTATGCCTATTCTGTCGAAGAAAAAAAGGATAGGAGTCATTTTTTAATAGAGAAAGCCCGCCGATTGAACATCCCTTCTGGCCCAATTTATCATACTCTAAAAGAGGGGAAAACAGTTGAATTACCCAATGGAAGAATCTTTCAGGGTAAGGATTTCGTAAGCGAAATTAAAAAAGGTAGAAAGATAGTCTTTTGTGGTGATACTGCCTATTGTGAAAATTTATTGCATCTGGCTAAAGGAGCCGATCTCCTAATTCATGAAACAACTTTCTCCCAACAGGAAGAAGATTTAGCTAAGAGAAATTTTCATTCGACTACCACAATAGCTGCCAGGGTTGCTAAAGAAGCCCAGGTTAAACAATTGATACTAACTCATATTAGTCCTCGATATAGCTCGAATAATAAGTTGGCAATAACCGAGAGCGGTTTACTTGTTGAGGCCCAGAGCGTATTTCCTGAAACTATATTAGCAGAGGATTTTATGGAATATGAGATATAAGGATTATTGACGGAATATAGAAAAGTTGCTAAAAAACT
>JAYEJO010000175.1:0-7411 GCA_034660595.1 Candidatus Caldatribacteriota bacterium | reverse complement strand
CATTTTGTAAAATTTAATTAAAAAGTCCTATAGTATAATTATTAATCAAATATTTACAAAGTATTTAAGGGTAAAGTTAATGAAGGTATGGGTAATGAACGCCGGCCAGAATGATTTTCCCCGATAGGCAATATATCCGAACCACAATCCCATGGGGATACACATCAGTATCTCTATTTCCGGTTTTCCGATATGAAGAAGCACGAAGGGAACCATCTGTATGAGTATGCTCGTTTCTTTAAACTTTTCCTTAAGCCCGAAGAGGAGAAAACCGCGAAGTATATATTCCCAGAAAAAAAGAAGAGGAACCATTTGAGTGAAAAAACTGTAGTAATCAAAAGGTTTAGTATAATACTGACCTACCGAAGAAAAAAGAGAACCGATATACAATACCGGGACAGCGATGATAACTGTTATGGCTACATAAAAACTCCATAACTTATAATCCCCGAGCCTGAGGCCAAAATCAAGAGGATTCTTTCTCAAGATAATTAAAATAGTGAAAATTGGAAGGATTGCGTAATAAATCAGATAGCTTACCACTAAAGATGACCCTATCGGTCGGCAAATTGCCAGAACAAGAAAAAGTGTTGATGTGCACAGAATAACCGCTTCTTTATAATTGTTTCTGAAAAAAGAATGTATTTCGCCTAATTCTTGCTTAAAAAGATTAATCATGATTCCTCCTTGCCCGGATAAAACTATATTAATTTTATTATACGACAAATCTTTTAAAAATCCTTCTTTTTCAAAAAAATAAAAAAGCCCTTCAACAAATGCCAAAGGGCTGGAAATTGACAAGCTCCCCGGGTAGGATTCGAACCTACAACCCTCCGGTTAACAGCCGGATGCTCCACCGTTGAGCTACCGAGGAATATTACCATGTAATTATACTTAAAAAATCAAGTCCAGTCAATATTTTTATTAAATTAAAAGGAAATTTTTTAATTTATATTTATAATTTAATAAAAATAGTTTTATAATTTTTATTCTAAATAGTCTTTTAATCTTTTACTTCTGCTGGGATGTCTTAATTTCCTTAAGGCCTTGGCCTCAATCTGACGAATCCTTTCTCTGGTTACCCCGAACTCTTTACCAACTTCTTCTAAAGTATGGGGATGGCCGGTGGCAATTCCAAATCTTAGTTCCAGCACTCTCTTCTCTCGATAGGTTAAAGTCTGTAAGACATCGTCTAATTGCTCTTTCAAAAGAGTATAAGTAGCAATTTTAGGAGGAGCAGGCGAATCTTTATCTTCTATGAAATCTCCTAAATGACTGTCTTCTTCTTTTCCGATTGGAGTTTCTAAAGAAACAGGCTCCTGGGCAGTTTTTAATATCTCCCTTACTTTATCTTCAGAGATTTCCATATTTTTAGCAATTTCCTTAATGGTCGGTTCTCGTCCTAATTCCTGCAAGAGATGGCGCGATACCCTTATTAATTTATTAATAGTCTCTACCATATGAACGGGAACGCGAATAGTCCTGGCTTGATCTGCTATGGCTCTGGTAATTGCCTGCCTTATCCACCAGGTAGCATAGGTGCTAAATTTATATCCTTTTTTGTAATCAAACTTCTCCACAGCTCTTATTAATCCCATATTACCTTCCTGAATAAGATCTAAGAATAGCATCCCTCTCCCTACATATCTTTTTGCAATACTTACTACTAATCTTAAATTTGACTCTACCAATCTTTTCTTGGCTTTATGATCTCCTTTTTCTATTCTTTTTGCCAATTCTACCTCTTGCCTTGCACTTAATAACCTTATCTGTCCTATTTCCTTTAAATACATTTTTACGGGATCATCTAACTCTAATTGTTTCGCCAATTCTATTTCTAAATCCAATTTCTCTTTAGAAGGGTGGATTTTCTCGCCTTTCTCTCCAATGCTTTTATCCTTGGCTAACAAATTACCTTCTTCTTCGGTCTCCACTAACTCAATTCCGGATTCGCTTAAGGTATCATATAAATCTTCTACTTTATCCAGATTTAAAATATCATCTGCTAAATATTTTTCCATTTCTTTATAGGTTAAATAGCCTTGCTCTTTCCCTATTTTAATTAATTCTTCGATTGTTTTCTTTTTTGCCATTACCAAGCCTTCCTTCTCAAAATAAAATTGCTTATTTAAATAAATTATAAAATTAAAATATTAATTAATATTTCGACCTTTTAGTTGTCGAACAATCTCCCTTAATTCTTTTAAATCATCCTCTTCTATCTTTTCAGATTTTTTCATCTTTTCATCGAGCATTTTTGCTCTTTTTTCGAGATTCTTTCTCTCTTGAGCCAGCTTAAAATTATTTATAGTATCTATATACCCAGAGATAATTTTTTCGTCAAAGGTTATAGTTTCTTCCATTAAAATATTAGAAATTAATTTTGCTGCCTTATCATCGGCTAAATAATCAATAATTTTTTGAGAATTTACTATTTTATCATCTTTTAAAATTTTTTCAATAGCCGCCACAATTTGACAATGCAATAGAACTGAAAAATCTTCTGCTTTTAATTTTTCCAAAATAGTCCGGGCAATTTGTTCGTTTTCCAGCATACACCCAATGAGTATTTTTTCCGCTTTAATATTCCCAGACTCAGAATTTAATTTAATAAAATTATTAGAGGAATCTCTCGATCCTCTTTTATATTTTTTTAGTTCGATCAAAATCGCTTCTTCGGATAATTTTAATTCTTCAGATATTTTTTTTGTCTGAGCTCTCAGCTCAACCTCATTACCTATTACGCTTAAGGTAGGAATAATTCCTTTAATAATTTTTACTTTTCCTTCTATAGTTTTAATGTTATATTTAGAATATAAAAGCTTTAGCTTATAGTCTATCAAGGAGAGCGATCTATCAATTAAATTTTGAAAAGGTGTTCTTCCTTTTTTAATTAAAAAATCTGCCGGGTCATAACCCTGTGGTAAATCTATTACTTTAACTTCAAGACCCGCTTTTACCAGCAGATCCAAACTTCTTAAAGTCGCCATATTACCGGCTGAATCTGCATCATAAGCGATTAAAACCATATCGGTGAACCGTTTTATTAAATCTATCTGTCTAGTAGTTAAAGCTGTCCCCAAGGATGCTGCTACATTATTAAATTCGTATTGTTGAGTTACTAAAACATCAGTATAACCTTCTACAATAATTAGGTAATTGTTTTTTCGAATACCTTCTTTGGCGAAGTTTAAACTATATAGATTGCTCCCTTTGTTATAAACCAACGTTTCCGGAGAATTTATGTATTTGGGCAAAGAATCATCTAAAACCCTGCCTCCAAAACCTATTGCCTTCCCCGATAAGTTGAATATAGGAAAAATTATCCTATCTCTAAAATAGTCAATATATTTCCCTTCTATTTTGCTCTTTTTAATCAGTCCGGCTTTAATTAGCTCTTCGTAGGTATATTCTTTTTTCTTTAAAAAGTTGGTTAATGCGTCCCAGTCGGAGGGAGCATAACCTAATTTATACTTTTCGACACTGGTATCGTTAATACCTCTTTTTTTTAGATAATTTATTACTTTTTTTCCTTGATTGGTTCTGAATAGACATTCTCGGTAATAATTTACGGCCAGATTATTTAATTTATATAGTCTTTCTTTTTTTTTGTGAAGAATATTTTCTTTTTCTCCATCTACAGGGAGAGGTACGCCTGATTTTTGTGCTAACATCTTTACTGCTTCAAAAAAGCTAAGTTTCTCATATTTCATAAGGAAATTAAAAACATTGCCCCCTTCGCCACACCCAAAACAATGAAATAATTGTTTTTCGGGACTAACCATAAAAGAAGGAGTCTTTTCTCCATGAAAAGGACATAATCCTTTAAATCCCTTTCCCGCTGGCTTTAAATGTACATATTCAGAAATGATATCTACAATATCGCAACGATTCCTTATTTCTTCCAGTAAATCAGATGAAAACCTCAAATATAAATCACCTACATATTATTAGCATTCTGTATAATTAATAGAATATTTTCTTTTCTAAAAATTCCCTAATTTATCCTCGTATTAATATATTCTACAAAAGTTTTTATTTTCCTCTTTTTTTTTAAAAAAAAATTAAAAAAAATACTAGCTGATTGTATTTAGTATAAATCAACTAGTTTACGATAACTTGTTTTTATTTTTTTTAAGAGAAAATCAAAAAAATAAAACTAAAAATTTAGCTGTAAATTTTTATCTCCGGAGATTTTTTCTTTCTTTTTGACTTTTCCATACTTTCCGCCGCCACCCGAACTTAACCTTAAAAGTCCCTTTCTAGCTAAAATTATATTCTGAGCAATTTCAAATCCTACTACCTGGCTGATTTCCTGATAAGAAGCTTTATGCAGTACATTCATTTCAGTACCGAAATAATCAAACAATTTATTCAGGGTCTTTTTACCTACACCGGGTACAAATTCCAAAGGAACCTGATGATAATAAGTCGGACGATGAGAAGGAGAAATAGACTGTTGATAATCTCCAATTTCCACAATCCGATCAAAAACGCCTTTTACTATTTTATCACTTCCGCATTTCTCACACTTATAAACCGGAGGATTGCTGGAGGCAGTGTAATTACAGGTTTCACAAAAAGTTCGATGATATCTACCCAGTTTAGGGTCAAGGCCGTAATTGGCAGTTATTTTTCTCCCTTCTTTTCTCTGTAAGGCTAAAAGTATCTCTTTAAAGTTTGCCTTTTCCAGTTCAATTATATTATATTCCCGGCCAATCTTGGGCAAGGAGTGCGCATCTGAATTAGTTAAAAAGGTGTATTCAGACAATTCTTTTAAATGGTCGGCAATTTCTGTATCCGCACTTAGTCCCAATTCTATGGCTGGAATCTTTTTTAAAGCAGTCCTGTTAAATATCTCCGGTAATCTTCTAACACAATTCCCGTAAACACTTTTGTGGGGAGTAAAGGCATGGGCGGGAATTAAAATCCCCCCAATTTGATTTATAATTTGAAAGGCTTCCTGGGCACTAATTTTGCAATTTTGACTGCTTAGGCTCACATTGGTAACCAGCAGAGATAGTGCTTTGCTAAATTCTTTTATATCCTCAAAATAGGGAAAATAGGCTATTTGGTGGGAATGTCCTCCGCCTTCTTCTTTGGTTTCAATTTCTGAGCCCAAAATAACAGTTACTTTGTCCTGATAAATTAAGCCGCCTTCTTTTAAAGGTTTCATTTCTCCGCTGTTAATTAACTGGGAAATATCATCGATTACTTCGGGTGAAGCGCAATCAACGATACCTACAATATCAATCCCTTTTCTATATTTACATTCCCGGGCAATGTTGGCAAAGGTTAAATCTCTGGAAGCAGTTATTTTTATCGGCGCTCCACTGTTGCTTCTGCCAATATGCACATGAAAATCCATGAAATACTTCTTCATTAATTAATTCTCCAATTGACCAATTTTCCGATTAACCAATTAATCCCTGACTTCTGACTTCTTTGTTGTATTTTCTTAACTAGCTAACCAAGTAACCAACTAACTAATTAACCAGCAAGTAAAGTATTCCTATTATAGTCTTTGCGTCTTTAATAATATCTTTTTCTACTAATTTTAGGGCTTCATTTGGTTTAGTTAGCTTAACTTCAATAAATTCGTCAGCATCTTCATTTTTATTTTTTTTCTCTAAATCTTCTGCTAAAAAGAGGGTGAGTTTTTCATTGCAAAAACCGGGGGTAGAGAAAAAAGTTATCAGCTTTTTAATCTTTCGGGGGTAATAACCGGTTTCCTCTTCCAATTCTCTTTTAGCGCACTCTACTAAATCTTCTCCCTCTTCTACCGTCCCCGCCGGAAGCTCCCATAAAACTTCATCTGCCGGTTTTCTGAACTGTCTAATCATTACTATCTCTTTTTTATCAGTTAGAGCTAAAATAACTACTGCCCCGGGGTGTTCAACTATTTCTCTATTAGTCTCCCGACCGTCAGGAAGCTTTACTTTATCCTGACGAAGATTAATAATTTTCCCCTGATAAATATAAGTGGAAGACAAGGTTTTTTCTTCCAAATAATCTTCTCTATTCATTTAAGTTTTCTCCTGAGGTTACAGTATTTATGATAGATAAAATATATTTTGCTGTATTTTTTAAATTTTTAACAAGAATATATTCATCAACCGTATGCACCTTCTCCATCCCTATAGCTAAATCGACCGAGGGGAAACCTTTTTTATTAAATACATTGGCATCACTCCCCCCTCCACTGGGGTGTAATTCCGGTTCTAATCCCATATCTTTTGCAGCTTTCATCGCTATTTTAACTACCTGGTCATCGGCAGACAAATTGTAACAATAGTACTCCCTATTAATTTTTACTTCTGCTTTTGCTTTAAATTCCTGAGCAGTATCTTCGGCTATCTTTTTTAATTGCTCAGTATATTTTTCTAATTTTTCTTCGTTTCTACTTCTAACTTCTCCTTCTAGTGTTACCTTATCAGGGACAATATTAGTAGCTTTACCTCCGGAAATAATCCCAATATTGGTAGTAGTCTCTTCATCGATTCGCCCTAACTTCATCCGGGAAAGGACAAATCCGGCTACTTGAATGGCATTAATCCCTTCTTCGGGATTTGAACCGGCATGTGCAGATTTTCCATGAATAATAATTTTCAGAGAATTTTGAGAGGGGGCTGAACTGATAATCTCTCCTACCTCTCCTCCGCAATCCAAAACAAAAGCCATCCGGGCATTTAAATCGGAGATATCTAAATTCTTTGCACCATGCAAACCTATTTCTTCACAGATAGAAAATACAATCTCTATGTCACCGCAGGGAATATTATTCTCTTTAATGATATGCAGTGCCTCTAATAAAGCTGCAATTGCTGCCTTATCGTCTGCTCCTAAAATTGTTTCTCCACCGCTTACTATCTTTTCTCCATCACAAATGGGTTTAATATTTTTTCCCGGGACAACTGTATCCATATGAGCAGAGAACATAATAGGTGTAGCTTTTTTAACACTTCCTTTTAATCTGGCTATTATATTCCCACTGTTAGATTTCACTTTCTCGCCAGCCCGATCAACTGTAACTTCTAATCCTAAATCTTTTAGTTTTTTTACTAAAAAATTCGCAACTGCCTTCTCCTCTCTGGATACACTGTCTATCTTAACTAATTCCATAAAAGATTCTACTAATCTTTTTCCGTTAACCATTAATTTATCCCCTTTTTTCTTTGGTATATCGTCTCTTAGTATATAACGAGAGCATTTATTATACAAACAAATGCGGGGCGGATAAATCTGCCCCCTACACTAAATTAAAAAACCAATTTATCCCCTCTATATTAAGAAGTAGGGGATTTTGTTATTCTTTCACTAATTCCACACCCTGTTTCAAAGCTTCTTTATTTATATCGAGTAATTTTTGTTTGGGACCGGTTAGAGTTTTTTCTAAAACCTTGAATATGGT
>JAYEJO010000174.1:0-7431 GCA_034660595.1 Candidatus Caldatribacteriota bacterium | reverse complement strand
GTGGCCTATTAACAAATTCCTAATCAATGATTCCCCACTTACTAACTGCCAATCGGGCTGGAGGTAGTAGGGCCCAACTAATATTTGCCCTTTTTTTATATATTGTTTCAACTTCTTTTCATATCTTAAGCTATTCTTCCTTTGTCTTTTCAATTGATCTAAATAATCTTCCACTATTAAGGTCTGACCATCTAATACAAACCTATAGTTACTCTCTTTCTTTAACAGTTTAAATAGTGAATCAAAAAAAGGAACCAGCCATTCATTAGTATATCTACTATCCAAAAACCATTCTCGGTCCCAATGAGTATGAGAAATAATATGAGCATTAATTATCTCTGACATTTGTTTTGCTTTCCTTTGCTAACTCTAACTTTTCTAATCTTTTAAGGAATAAATTTTCCCTTCCATAAGCTCAGCTATTCTAAATATTTCTTTAGAAAACTTTTCTTCAGAAAGAAAATCACTAAGTGAATAAAAGGCATTATAGTAAATCTTTCTTATTTTGGGATGTTCTGAATGTAAGTTCAGGAATGATAGTAGCATCCAAACTTGAGGTTTCGCCAGAAAGAAGATAAACTTTATAACCCGTCTTCTCTAAAACTGTTTCCCATTTACCTATCTCTAAAGATACTCCATCCATCAAGCCAACTCTAAAGTGACAGATACCTATCCTATGCAAAGATTAATTCTCCTATTTTTCAAATATTTAATCCTATTAGAAAATTGCTTTCTCGCTATCTATTTTAAACAAATGGATTTTATTGGTATCTACCACTACTGTCATTTTCTGGCCAACTTTTAGATGGATATCTGGATCAACGGTTGCTTGAATAATACGTTTACCTGTAGCTAAAGATAATATTAACTCTGAGCCCATAGGTTCAATTACATCTATAATTGTTTCAATCTTATTTCCCTGATATACGTCTTTAGCTTTCTCTATTCGGGTAATATCTTCTGGTCTAATCCCAAAAATTAACTCCTCGCCAATCTTAGTATTTTTTTTAACTTTATCTGCTTTCAAGTCAGGAATAAGTATTTTTAAATCTTTAGCATCTAAATAAAATTTACTATTATCTTTTGCTAAATCAACCGGGATAAAATTCATTGGTGGACTTCCTAAAAAGCCTGCAACAAATTTATTCTCAGGGTTATCATAAACTTCAAGTGGTGGTCCTACTTGCATTAAAAAGCCTTTATTCATCACGGCAATTTCATCACTTAAAGTCATTGCTTCAACTTGATCATGGGTAACATAGACAACAGTAGACCCAATTTTGCGATGAATTCTCTTCAACTCTGTCCTCATTTTTAATCTTAATTTAGCATCTAAATTACTCAAAGGCTCATCTAAAAGCAAAACTTCAGGGTCAAGCACGAGAGCTCTCCCTAAAGCCACTCTCTGCCTTTGTCCTCCACTTAATTCTCTCGGCCTTCTATCATCTAATCCGGTTAAATCTAATAAATCTAATACCCAATTAATTTTCTTTAGAATTGCATCACGTGCGACCTTCTTTATTTTTAAACCAAAGGCAATATTTTCAGCAACTGTCATATGGGGAAAGAGAGCATAACTCTGAAAAACCATAGAAATTCCTCTATCTTTTGGAGGAATATAATTGGAAAATTTCCCACCAATTTTTAATTCACCAGAAGTTATATCCTCTAAACCTGCTATCATCCGTAGAGTGGTAGTCTTCCCACACCCAGAAGGTCCAACCAAAGTTATAAACTTACCATCCTTAATATCTAAATTCATATCTTTAACCGCGGTAAATTTGCCAAAATTTTTTGTTACATTGTTTAATATTACATTTGCCATATTAAAAGATCCTTCCTATGCAAATTTTTATTTAACAGCACCAGCAGTTGCCCCTGCTTGCATATATTTTTGGACAATAAAAGTAAATATTATTACCGGAACTGACAACATAACCGATATAGCAGCTAAAGTATTATGCTGAGGGCTCCATGACAATATTTTCTTTAATAAAACTGGAAGAGTGGTACTTTCTCCAAATAACAACAAGAAGTATGAAAATATAAATTCATTCCAGGAAAGTAAAAATACATAAATTGCGGCTGCTGCTAAACCAGGCAAAGCTATGGGTATAATAATTTTAAAAAAAGCATATAATTTACTTGCCCCTAAAATTTGAGCTTGTTCTTCTAAATCTTTAGGAATAGTTTCAAATACCCCCATGGCAATATAGATTACATAAGGAATAGCTAATAATGTATGAGCCAAAGAAACTCCAAATATATTATTGGTCAATCTCAATTTAATAAAAGTTTCAGCGACTGGAATAACGGATACTACATCAGGAAATAACCGAACAGAAATTAACAAAATCATTATTAATGCTTTCCCGGGAATTTTATAACGTGCTAAAGAAAAAGCTGCAGGAGCTCCTAAGCCTAAAGAAATACATACAGTGAGTAAAGCAATTCCTAAACTAGTAAAAGCTGCATTTACAAAACTTTTGTCTCCCGATAACCCTTCAAATTGTTCTGTCGTTGGTTGATAGGGCCATAGAGGAATTACCGCCCCCCCGGTTACTACACTCGCCCGATCACTGATAGAATACTTAAACATCATATATATAGGGCCAAGAATAATAATTATCATAATTACCATTCCTATTAACCATATCCACTTATTGGAGTCTTTTTTTAATGTTTTATGAATTTTTAACATTTAAATATTCCTTATATTTTCACTAATTGTCTTCTTAACCAACTTAAAATATAAAATAAGAAAGTGGTAAAAATGATTATACAAAATAATAATATTAATCCAATAGTAGCAGCTTCAGTAGCTGAGTTCCACTCGTGATAAGCCCTCTCTATCAATGTACCTAATAGAGGATAACTGCCTGCTAAAATAAATGGAAAAATAAATTCTTTCCACATTTCTATAGAACGTAAAACCAAAACTGTAGATATTGCTGGTATAAGAAGGGGAAGGGTAATATATTTAAACTGCTGCAAAGCTCCGGCTCCCATAGTTTTTGCTGCTTCATATTGGTCTTTAGTAATAGATTGCAAACCAGAAAGAATAATTAACATAGATATAGGCATATCCCTCCATACCTTTCCGAACATCGCAACTCCGAGAGAAAATACAGCAGAACTCCTCCATGGAATAGGATAGGAAATTACTTTAGGGAAAAAACTATGTCTTCCTAATAAAAGATCATTTATGTGTCCAAAAGGGAAATCAAATAAAATAAAAAGAATTATTGCGGTTACTATCCCTGGAATAGCTAAAGGTAAGGTAAAAAGACTTCTGATAATACCTCTCCCTCTAAATTCACGAAAGATAAGACTTGCAGCAATCATACCGGCAAGGAGTTCTAAGGGAGTCCCTACAAGAGTAAAAATTATGGTTCTTTTAAAAGCACCGATAAATTCTTTATTATTAGCTAAGTCTAAAAAATTCTTTACCGTGGGAAAAGTTTCTGATAAATTTGGTGCTACATAAGTAAGAGAAAGTATTATAATCTGATATAAAATTATTACTAAAAATGCTAATAGATATAAAAGAGCTGGTGTAAGAATTAATATACCAAAACTATTTTTCCGAATATTTACTATTAAGCTATTTATCAACCCTTCTTTTTCTATCAACACAGTATCATCTTTCTCCATATTTATTAAGGGATATAACTTCTTTGCAAAACATATTATTCTCCCTCTATATCAATATAGAGGGAGAATAATCTAATTACTTTTTATTCAGGATAACCTGCACCTAATATGGCTTTTTGTTCGGGTACATACTTTTCATCAAGCACTTTTTTAATGTAACCCCTGTCAACTTGTCCAGCTTCTCCATAATTTTCATCAACAATTATATCATACCAAGCAGCTAAGTAATTTTTACCCATATCGCTATATTCTGCAATTAAGGGAACAGTATTTTCTCCATTTGCCTTCAGCTGACTAATAGAAGTTCCAAATACTTCTCCCATCCATCCTTCGGGGAAAGCTTTACCTAAATTATCAAGAATGTCCTTCCGAACTGGCATCATACCAAAAGTCTTACATTCTGCCAGATGATTTTCATAATTAGTAATCCATTTTGCCAATTCTACCGATAATTCAGGATACGGAGCATTCTTAGAAATGGACCACCACCAGCCACCTGTTGAGGCTTTCTTGCTTCCTACACGGACAGGTTTTCCATCAGCATCTAACTCTACTGAAACACCTAAAGGCATCACTGCTTCACCTAAATCATCAGGATTTACTAGATAACCTTGCATGGTAGGATGGGTACCACCATGGATAAAGAAGCAGTCTATCTGATGCATCATAGCAAGGAATACTTTTCCGTCTTTCATAGCATTCCAGATACCTCCACCACTCCATGGATCGACCCACATTCCTTCATTATATAGATTATACTTTCGATATACTGCTTCCCATTCAAACATATCCACAACAGGATCAGTATTCATTTTAAGAACATCATCTTGGGTTGCACCTAAATTATAGACTCTATCTACTAAACCCTGTACAGTTCCTCCATATCTCTTTCCTCGATGAGCCATTCTAGGCATCTTAATGCCAAAATAAGGAGTATTAGCCCAATAATAGGATACTACAAATATATCATAATAATCCCATTCATTCGGGTCAGCCTCTAAGGTATATCCTGCTGGTAAACCATATCCATTAGCCTCTTTCAGTGAAGCCACAATTTCTGCTTCGAAGTTTTTCCAATTTGCTACTGCTTCTTCTACTTTGGGTTTTAGATAAATCATCACCCTGGTTTCGAGTTTTCGAGGAAGATAATATAATTTACCATCAATAGTCCCCATCTTTATGGCAAGGTAATTATACTCTTTTTTGAGGCTAATTAATTCATCTACCTTCATAATACTATCGAAGGGTTGTAAAAAATCTTTTCCAGGAGCAGTAAGCACTCTGGTCATCTCTAAGGGAGTTTTTACCAGACCAATAGTAAATTTGCCACTATCTTTCTCCATCTTTAACATCTTCTCAATATCCCACATTGTATCAAAAGATATTACTTTTAATTTTACATTATACTTTTCTTCAAACTGCGGAACTATATTCTCCTTAAACCACTTATCCTGGCTATCCATCATTCTGATAACTAAAGTAAATTCTTTCTGTTCAGCAATGCTGCTAAAACTTCCTAAAAACAATAACATCATCAATATCACTAAAAACACAATAGAAACTTTAAAATACTTATTCACTTTAAAAACCTCCTTTAAATTTATAACTCACTTATTAGAATTTTCCTATTTAGATACTTCAGCAACACCTCCTTTATTCTGATAATCCTTAATCTGTATTAAAATAATCTTCCGCATCCGTTATTAAGTTAGTATTTTTTGCTTTTTCTTTTTTAATGATGTCACAGATTTCAATTATCTTGAATTTTTTTATAAGCGGTCAGAGAATTCAAATTACAAATATTCCCATAAACGATTAAATCAATCTATAATCTCTATAAATGGTTTTTTAATTCTTTACCTGTCTTCATCGCCATCATAGATTGTTTTATGCTATTTTTAATTAAAGCAACTTTATTGGGAACTGATTCTTCTAATTTCATCGGTTGAGCGGTAACACCAATTAAAGTGGTGATTCCATATTTATGCACGATCTTTGCATCTTCACCGATAATTGCCGCCACCGCTATTACCGGGATATTATATTTTTTGGCAATCTTGGCTACTCCTATTGGCGCTTTCCCATAAATAGTCTGACTATCAATCTTCCCTTCACCGGTAATTACCAGATCAGCATCTTTGATGGCTTGTTCGAGTTTTACTATCTCAATCATAATCTCAATACCCGGTCTAAGCTCTGCATCCAAAAAAGCTATTAAACTTGCTCCCAAACCTCCGGCTGCCCCCGAACCCGGCATATCTTTTATATCTTTATTTAAATCTCTTTTTATTATTTCAGCAAAATAAGCCAGAGATTCATCCAGTTCTTCAATTACTTCCGGAGTGGCTCCTTTCTGAGGTCCATATATCCGGGAAGCCCCTTTTGGTCCGCAAAGCGGATTACTCACATCAGAAGCAATTAATACTCCGGTCTGGGATAAGCGGTTATCTAAATTACTTATATCAATCCGATTAATTTTTTTTAATTCTCCTCCTCCAAAACCTATCTCTTTTCCTTCCCGGTCCAATAATTTAACTCCCAAAGCCTGGACCATTCCTGCCCCTCCGTCATTGGTAGCACTTCCTCCGATGCCGATAATCATCTTTCTACATCCCTGGTCTAAAGCTGCCTTAATTAATTGACCGGTCCCGTAGGTAGTAGTTATTAACGGATTCCTTTTATCTTCCGGAACTAAAGTTAATCCTGATGCTTCAGCCATCTCAATAACTGCCGTCTTCTTATTTCCTAAAATTCCGTAAGAAGCCAAAACTTCATCTCCCAAGGGACCTGTAACTTTCTCTCTTAAAATTTCCCCTCCGGTGGCATTAACCAGGCACTGAACTGTCCCATCTCCGCCATCAGCCATGGGGATTTTTATAATTTCAGCTTCCGGAAAGATCTCTCTTACTCCTTGCTCTATTGCATCTGATACTTCTACAGCAGTTAAACTACCTTTAAATGAATCCGGGGCTACAACTATTTTCATCGTTTTTTATACCTCAATTAGGGACTATATATCTTTCTAATTTATTTACTATTGTAAAATATACGCCATTATGTATAACATTTCCTTTGTATAATAGTATGAATATTTCACTTTTTTTTAATTACTATTTGTACAGTTTACACATATTTTTAAAATATTTTTACCCTCACTTCAAACCCTTACTCCAAATTCTCACTGAAACCCTTGTAAAATAAGGCTTTCAGGCATATCTAAAATAAGCCATTTTAAGCCCTTTTAAGCGCCCATTTTAAAAAATAGGTAAATCACTCCAGGCAACCTCAAGAAACGCTTCTACGGCGATTTTTCACTAAGAGCCTTATTTTGCAAGGCTTTCAGACTGCTAAAAATAGGGTTTTTAGCCCTTATTTGCCTCATTTTCTCCATATTTAAAAAAAATATCACCATCCTATATAATAAAAAAACGCAGAAACCCTTATATTTCCTATATTTTAGAGCCTTAGTATTTTTTCCTATAAAAACTGATAATTCTCTAATTATATATATCCCTTACTTAGTTAAAAAATCACCCTTTTTATTTCTCTGCTTTTTTCCTTTTCAGAATCTATTCTGCTTTATACCCTGCTTTTACATTGTCAAGAGAATCGTTCTCCTGACATTTAAATATCAAAGGTTTTTCTCCAGGGGTGATCGTTCTCTACACAGGTTCAATTCCGATACTATTTAACCACTCAATAACTTCTTTGTTCAGCCTGTCATCTCTAAATTTGAACCATTTTTCCCTATAATCCGGATAATCTGCTATTACATTT
>JAYEJO010000173.1:0-1654 GCA_034660595.1 Candidatus Caldatribacteriota bacterium | reverse complement strand
CCTTAAAATTACCGATAGAGCTTATATTATGCATAATGGAAAAATACTGACTTCGGGAACTCCCCGTCACGTAGCTAATTGCGAAATTACCCGAAAAATCTATCTGGGGGAGAGATTTAATCTCTAAAACTAGCGTATAGCGTACAGCGTATAGCGTATGGAATATAGGATATCAGTTATCCAGTTACCCGGTTAGCCAGTTTACCAGTTATAAGATAGAAAATACAAGATAAAACCGTAGGACAGGCGTCTCGCCTGTCTATAATGACATTGCAAGCTCTGATTTGTTAGAGTGCAGCAATCTAGTTTGAAAACTAATTTTATTTATCTAAAAACTAAAAACGAATAACTAAAAACAAGTTTTGTATTTTAACTAACAATTATTCACTAACGACTAATTTAATTGGTGAATTGGTCAATTGATTTTAACTGGCTAACTGGGTAACCGGATAACTGGCCAACTAATATGCTAACTATTCACTAACGACTATTCACTATTCACTAACGACTAAATGGACTGAAAGGAGTCCAAAAGAAATGTACAGTCTTATCTTAATATTTACAGTTATCATAATAAGCGGATTAATCGCCTTTGTCGGTGACTGGGTAGGCCTTAAGATAGGCAAAAAAAGAGTAACTGTCTTTGGCTTGCGGCCCCACTCTACAGCTATATTTATCACTATAATTAGTGGTATTTTGATTGCCATTATCACAGTAACCATACTTGCCATCTCCTCCAATGATGTCAGAACTGCCCTATTCGGAATGGAAGAGTTAAAGGAAAAACTTACCTATTTGTCCCGGGAAGTAGGAATAAGAAATGTACAATTATCCAACACCAAAGAAGAACTACAGAAGAAATCTACTCAATTACAGGAGATGGAAGAAAAATATCAGAAATTATCCGAAGATATAAAAAACAAAACAAATCAGCTGGAAGAATTATTGATAATCAGAGAAGGGCTGATAGAAGAGAAAGATAAGCTGACCAAGGAGGTGGAAGAATTAAGTGCCACCATAAAAGCCCTTTACTCAGGAATTGCCTGGATCAGAGAAGGCGAGGTCATCTTTGGCTCGGACGAACAGATTGCGCTGACTATTGTTCAAGGCGGAAAATCGATTGAAGAAATAAATGAAGAGTTAATCAGATTCTTGAACGAGACTTCTGATAAAGTATTAGCCATGGGAGCTAAAAGAGATGAGCGAACCAGTCAGGTATTTATTATTTCTCAAAAAGAATTTGAAGATATAATCCAAAAAATACATGATAGTGATAGCAATAAGGAATGGATAGTAAGGCTTTTAGCATCTATAAATGTAGTAAGAGGAGAGCCCATAGTAGCACATTTTGCCCTTGCGGAAAATAAATTAGTATTTAAGATAGACGAAGAAATTATTTCCGAGGAAATTGAAAGTTCAAAGGTTCCCGGAGAAATAGAAAAAGAGCTTCTGTCTCTTTTAAGAAAAGTGAATATTTTAGCAGTGGAAAAAGGGATTATTCCTAATCCTAAAACAAGTTTTGTAGGGAGCGTATCTGCAGTTAATTTATACGATATAGTCAAGACCATTATAGAATCGGACACAACAATGAAGGTCTCGATTGTTTCAGTTTACGATACCTGGAGTACGGGTCCTCTGAGAGTGAGGATGGAAG
>JAYEJO010000172.1:0-7564 GCA_034660595.1 Candidatus Caldatribacteriota bacterium | reverse complement strand
GATACTGATTTATTCTTTAGGAATAGTAAATCTCTGATAAGGATAGATCATGCTAGGATTTTTTATTTTATTCGTATTTGCTTCAAAAATTCTTATCCATTTTTCGCCTGCATTATAAAATCTTTCAGCAATCTTCCAGAGTGAGTCTCCCTTCTTTACCTCATAATAATCCGGTATGCTCTTTTTTATTGCCTCGGCTAATTTAGCCTCTATTATACTTTTGCCTTCTTTTAATAAAGCTAATTTATCAGCATATTCCGCCTCTTTTTCTTTTCCCTCTTGAGCCATCTTTTCTTGTATTTCCTTAACCAAATTTTCATATCCTTTTATGTTTTCCAATAGCTCTGCAATTGTTTTATCTTTGTCAACAATATTTTTCTCTGATTCTTTGTTTTGCTGTTTGATAAGTGCAATAGTATCTTCTTTTTCCGATAGAAGATCTTGGTAAATCTTAAGTTGATCCTCCAGTTTGCTTTTCTCTTCCGTTAATGCAGATAGTTTTGCAACATAATCTTTTCCCTTTTCAATTTCCTGTTGAACCAACTTGTCTTTTAGTTCGGTAATTTGATTATTGCAATCCTCTAATTTGCTAACAAGCTCCTCTTTCTCTCGATCTTTAGTCTGTAAATTTCCTTCCTGTTCAATTAATAAAGCTTCAAGTTGTCCTTTTTCCTTCATTAATTCAGATATTTTTGCCACAAATTCCTTTTCTAAATCTTCCCCTCCTTTTGCCAAACCTGCTTTTAGTTCATCAATCTGTTTTTCCTTTTCTTGAATATTTTCTTTCAGTTCTGAAATAATTGCGTCCTTGGAAATAACAATCTGTTCAGATTCTTCTTTTTGCTCCTCAATGGTTTTAATTGTTTCTTCTTTTTCGGTTAATAGAACTTCGAGCTTGGCTTTTTCTTCAGTTAGTTCTGATAATTTATCAGCATATTCTTTTTCTAAATCTTTTTCTCTTTTTACTAAACTTACTTTTAATTCTTCAATCTGTTTTTCCTTTTCTTGAATATTTTCTTTCAGTTCTGAAATAATTGCGTCCTTGGAAATAACAATCTGTTCAGATTCTTCTTTTTGCTCCTCAATGGTTTTAATTGTTTCTTCTTTTTCGGTTAATAGAACTTCGAGCTTGGCTTTTTCTTCGGTTAGTTCTGTTAATTTGTCAGCATACTCTTTCTCTAAATCTTCCCCTCCTTTTGCCAAACCTGCTTTTAGTTCTTCAATCTGTTTTTCTTTTTCTTGTATATTTTCTTTTAATTCTGAAATAATTGCGTCATTACTTTCCAGTTTAAGATTTTTTTCTTCCACTTCTTTCTTTGCTTGATTGGATTGGTCATAAGTATAAATACCAAAACCGCCAACAATTAATAAAATTATTATAAATAAAACTATTAAATTTTTTGACATTTTTACCTCCAATACTTTTAATTTTTACTTATATTACTATAGTTCGATAAAAATTTAAAAAACCCTCTTTTATATATAAAAAAATTTTATTTTTTTTCAATCGTTCGTATTCGCTTTAACCTTTTTCACTTTAATCTATTCCCTATCGTAAAACTTGTATCCTTATTTCTTAAAAAGCTAGTTTAGCAGGAACGGTCAGTAGAAATCCACAGAAGAGCTGCTGCCCCGAGAACACCGGCGTTTCCACCCAACTCTCCAATAACAATTTTAAGAGATTTATAATTGGAATAAAATGCTCTCTTTTTTACTTCCTCTTTAAGAGGGATAAGTAGTTTTTCTCCTTCGTTAGTTATTCCTCCCACCAATACCACCATTTCAGGATTTAAAATATTGGCCATATTGGCAATAGCTATACCTAAATAAGATATGGCCTCTTCAACCACACTTTTAGTTAATTTATCTCCTTTGCGGGCAGCTTCAAAAATTGATTTTAATCTGAGCGATTCAAATAAATTATCCTCATCAAAGTTTAAGAATTCACTCTTTATTCCCTCTTTTATTCTATTTTTAATTCTATTTTTAATTCCGGTAGCCGAAGAATAGGCTTCCAAACACCCATAGTTGCCACAATTACAACGAGGACCATCTTTATTTACAGTCACATGTCCTAACTCTGCTGCGCCATAATTATTACCATGATATATCTTTCCGTTAATAATTATTCCGCCGCCGATTCCGGTACCCAGAGTAAAACATACTAAATTATTTACACCTTGGCCTGCCCCAAAACAGCGTTCACCCCAGGCAGCTGAATTAGCATCGTTTTCTAAAACAACTTTCATATTAAATTCATCTTCTAATATTTTCTTTAAAGGAACATCTCTCCATCCGGGAAGATTGGGAGCAAAATTGATGATTCCTCTTTTAACATCAAGAGGACCCGGTGCTCCAATCCCTATTCCTATTATATCGTCGGGAACTACGGAAGATTGAACAATATTTTCATGGATGGTCTCTATTATTCTTTTAATGGTAGCTTCTTTACCTCTATCGACTAAAGTTGGAACTTTCAGGCGGTTTATTATCTCCCCCCGATAATTCACTATTGCACATACAATATTTGTTCCACCTAAATCAACGCCGATAGAATATTTTTTTTCTAAATTTTTTTTATCTACCATCATTATACTGCCTTCTCCTCATTGCCACATTTTTTCTTTGTATTCCTTAAAAGCTTCTACTTGCTGTTGAATTACTTCTTCTGATTGTTCCACATTTAAATCTTTTGTTTCAATGGCAAAACTGGCCAAGCGCCCTTGCCATAAAATTCTTAATATCTCTAAAATATCCTCTTTTCTATCTCTTTTCTGTTCGTAATAGTTTAAACCATGATACATTATTTGAGCCCATAAATCTATAGGAAAATTAAAGTCCTCCTCACCGGAACTTTTGGATATTTTATCTAAAGAAGATATTATATCTGCAGGCAAGAAAAAATTCTTTTCCTTTATTGTCTCTTCATATCCGGATTTAAAATCGTTTATATATCCTGCTATATCCATAACCACCTCTTTAGGTGTTTCAACTTCTTCTATCCCAATCCTCTCTATGCTTTTATCTGCCACTTTCCTTTTAGAAAAATCTTTATAAAAAATGGTTAAGTCCAAAATGCTTCCTGTTACCTGATTAAACATAGGAACTAATAGCACCTTGGGGTCTTTATAATCTTTGGTGGAATCATGACTCTTTATCCCCAGTTTCGCTTCTATCATCTTCATATCCTCACAGGCTGCAACCGTAGTAATAAATATATCTATTCCGAATTCAGCCGGGAAAAGAGGGTGAACTAAAACTTTTTTCACCATTTTAGCGGATAGACCATATTCTCCCCCAATGGGCTGTCTGATAGAAATCCCGTAAAGTGCTCGAGTCAAAGGATAAGCCAGATGATTGGTAATCACCCCATCATATTTATGTCTTGCATAAAAAGGGGCAACCAGATCATGTCCGGTTAATATAGGCTGGACTAAGTGTTTTATCCATTCCGGAGTTATGCTGGTAAGATCACCGTCTACTAAAGCTACTGCCTCTGCTCCTACTTCTTCTGCCTTCATAAATATGGTTTTTACTCCATTCCCCTTGCCGATTTTCCCAACTTGATCCAGTACCATTTTCTCTGTCCTGGTTACAGTTTTATTAGCTCTCTCTTTAGTGCGGTCTTTAGAAAAACCATCTGAGACTATGATTAGACTTTTCTTCTCCGGAAAATAGTCATTCAAACCCCGGTCAACTACTTTAACTACTCCCTCAATAGTATCTTCAACATTCTTAGTGCAAATACCTACAACTATGTCTATCTTATCTTTCATTACAAATCTTCCCCTTTATTTTTAGTATATATTAAATCTGCTTCTTTAAGTGATTCCAAAGAGCCTATATCAAACCATCTACCTGAAAATACAAATCCGAAAACTTTTTCTCTTTTGATTAACCATTTTATAAAAAATCCTATAGCATCAGGGTTTTCTCCTGCATCCAAATAAGTTAAAATACTTCTTACCCCTTCTGAAGATAACATATAACAGGCGGTAGAAACCAGGGTAGAAGGAGGGTTTTCGGGTTTTTCTACAAAATCTATTATCCTCATCTCCTCATCGACCTTTGCTACTCCATAGCTTCGCGCTTTCTGAATAGACTTTAGATCATATAAAGCAACTACATTCCCATTTTTCTCCCTATAATAATTAATTAAGTCTCTTAAATCAAATTCAAATAAATTATCGCCTCCGATAATCATTAATTCTTCATCAATATTTTTTTTCTTTATTAAATATCCTAATGCTCCTACTGACCCTAATTTATCTTTTTCTGATAAAGTTGGTTCAAATATCAATTCAATATCTTTTAATGATTTATATTCTGATAGCCATTGCTTAAAATTTTGTTCAAACTTTTCATTGGTGGATATTATAATCTTGTCTATCCCTTTTTGAGTCTCTAATTTCTCCATAATATACTCAATCATCGGCCTTCCCCCAACCGAAAGCAGTTGTTTGGGTTTATTTTTAGTTAAGGGCCAAAGCCTCTTGGCATATCCGCCAGCTAAAATTATTGCTTTCATATTTAATACTCCTTTTTTGTAGTTTTTGGTTTTCAATTAATTCTATTAGAAATTTAATCATTCCATTTCATTCAATATCTTCAAATATTTACTTTATCATTACTATTTGTTTTAGAAACCATTTTTAATCGGTGTTGATAAAATTCTACTATATACTCATAAGCCCTCTTTTTAACTCTGGCTTCATTCAATTTATAACCTATCTTTCTTAAGGTTTTTTCTATTTCTTCTATAGAATGATTATAACCAATTTCATTTCTACAATATGTTTCAAGATATTTTTTTCGGGAAAGCACTACTGATAACTTTGCCTCTAATGCCACTCGGTAATAAGTTCTTACCTCTCCCTTAGTTTTATGGAATTTAAATTCAAGCTCAGCTAAATGAACCGGGTCAAAACCATCGTATTTTTTAACTTTATTTTTAAGCCTTACTGCCTCCTCCTGAATCTGATTTAACTTTCCTTCTATTTTCTTTAATCTTTTTTCTTCGTTGGCAATATCATTTTTCGTTAATAATGGAACAGGGATAAACTTATCAAGATTAATTTTAGAATAACTTTCTCCATTTAACAACTGAATTCCTACTCTTTTAGCATTAATTACCTCTTTTGTTTTTATTAAAATATTTTTCCGAATAATCTCTAATTTTAATGTGACAATCTCTTTAGGTTTTACTATCAATTTAAATTTATTCCCTTCCCGATTTTTAACCTCCTCTATAATGTCTTCTTTTAAATTAACAAAATATACTTTTTTAAAATTATAAGTTGAAACAATCTCTCCTTCAATTGTTTTTTGGGAAGGATTAAATAATCTTAATATAACTCCTTTACCATCTTCCGCTTTTTTAATCGCTGTAACCTGTAAAATATTTTTTACAGATCTTAAACTTAAAAATCCAGTCATATCCTGCAATTTCCCTTTATGTTGGTCAGTCTTTATTATTTTAAGGTCTGTATTAAATTCCTCAGCTAACTGATGTATTTTTCCTTGGAGGTAATCTCCTTGATGAAAACAAAGGGCATATTCAAAAGTCATTTGACGTAAACACTGAGCATCGGGAGTAAAAATAGTTGGCCCAGCATCACCAATTCGAGTCAACAGATCACCCCTTGCCAACCATCCCACTGCCCTAAAAAGAGTGAGGGCTATTACATTTTTATCTGGTAAAATTTCATATTCCGGCAAACCTTTATTTAAAATAGCAACCCCTCGTTTACCATCATTAATATCTACAAAATGATATTGAGGAAAAGTGGTAATTGGTTCTGGCTCTCGAGCTCCAATAATTACCCTTTTAACATCTTCAGATATATCACTATTATTAAAAGTTTTCGGTGTAATCTCGTGTTTTGTAACATCAAACTGAGTACCAGCAAAAGAATACTTAGTATTGATATCCGTAGGAAATAAAACTCTTAAACGATGGTCCTTTACTGTATTCTTTATCTCTGTCCTGAAACCAAGGATGGGTGAATCAGCTTCTAATGTTAGCCAATTGACTATGGGAAAATCCATCAATTTTGGGGAACGGGTTTTTCTATTATCTGTAAGAGATTCAGGTAATTGTAAAATTATATTTATCTTAACAACAGCTTTTAAAAAGCTTCTTTCTATAACTTCAATCTTAGCTTTTGTATTTTTATTGGTTATAAATATATCATTTTCTGGATAGGAATAATTATACTCATCTCCAGCATCAGCACTGTCGATTAAAATACCTAAACCTCTATATTCATATTTATTAATTTTATCATATACATCCATGCTTCCATTTTTGTTGATCTTGGCTCGTAAATATTGATTCTCCACTATATTTTCTTTAATTATCACCTTATCTGATAAAACATTATTTTGATTATCTGCAAATTTCCCCTGACCACTTTTTAGATAAATTGTTTTATACCCTGCAGCTGGAATATTATTCACAAAGATATGGAGACTATCTTTATTTCCTTTTTGGTGAGGCAATGCCTTCCCCTCTGAATCAATTACCTTAAAACTATTTCCCTTGGTTTTAATAGTAATAACTTTGTCCCGTACTTTAAGGGACGGATTGAAGATTATATAGGGGGTTGTTCCTTTAGGGCCAGTTGAAGTGTCGATACCCAAGGCCAGTTCTGTTAACTTATTCTTGGTTATCTTCTTAGTGAGAGATAAAACCTCGTCAAACCTTTTCTCCATATCAGTATGAACATCGTCGATACTGACTCCACAAATACTATCATGTGGGTGATTTCTTAACAACTTTTTCCAAACTGCCAACAAGATATTACTATCATACTTACCTCCATTTAACCAGGATAAAACAGATAATGGTTCAGCATATTTTTCCAGCTCACGTTGACAAGTATCATTCATACATTTCAAATACATTCGGGAGGAAAGAACTCCAGGAAACACAGAAATAAATCGACCACTATAAAGAGTACCCTTTAAAACCTTCAATTTAGGAGAACTTTTTTTAATGGCTTCTATATATTCTTCAGGGGTGCTTTGTTTGACTTGAATATTAGGAAAAGATAATTTATTTAATTCTGGTAAAAAGTCATCAGGGATCATCTCCTGATCATAACCATTCATTAAAAGCACATTAGGAGTAGTGGCAAAAGGATAAATCTTTCTAACCTCATTTTTAATTCTTTCCTTCATAATCTCCTTATACTCTCCTAATCTCATGGCATTTCTATAGCTACTTAACAGATAGATTGAAGTTAATCTTGTTCCATCAGGACTTTCCCACAAAAACTCAGAATTTACCTCAGAGGGATCCATTTCTACCCCCCGCCAGAGGAAAAGACCTTGTAAATTGAATTTTTTATGAATTTGAACTGTTTGAGATATCTGACCAAAATTATCTAAAAGCCACCCTACCTTCATCACTCTGCCTAACTTTTCTGCTATTTTGTGGCCTATTAACAAATTCCTAATCAATGATTCCCCACTTACTAACTGCCAATCGGGCTGGAGGTAGTAGGGCCCAACTAATATTTGCCCTTTTTTTATATATTGTTTCAACTTCTTTTCATATCTT
>JAYEJO010000171.1:10919-25370 GCA_034660595.1 Candidatus Caldatribacteriota bacterium | reverse complement strand
TCGAAAGAGGGAATCCAGTGCATTTACCCTCACGATTATGAATTGGTAAATCGCTAAATTAATTTAAACGTTTAGGGATGCGGGATTACCGCACTCTCTATGGCCACTTACAATAATTTTTATTTCTCTCTCCTGATTCCTGAATTCTGAAAACTGGATTCTGACTCCTGGTTCCTAAATTCTATTTTTCTATCCACTATGGGGGAGGTTTATTCACTGCCCTTCTACTTTTTTCTCTCTTTATTTTCTTTACAATATACGATATACGAAATACAATATACGAAATATTATTTAATAACCAGTTTTATAAAATTTAGCTTTCCGATTTTTAAAATCATGCCTTCTTCGACAGTCAAGTCAAGATTGGGGTCACTTACCTTTTCTCCATTGATTCTTACTCCACCCTGCTCAACCAATCTACGGGCCTCACTTTTACTATCTACTACACCAGATAAGGCAACAAGCTTAATAAGCCAAATTTTTCCTTCTTTTAAATCATCTTTCTTCAAAATTAATTCTTTTATTTCTTCCGGATAAAGTTTATTCTTAAACACCTTTTCAAATTCTTCTTCTGCCATAATTGCAGCACTCTGTCCGTGATAAAGTTGAACAATTTCTCTGGCTAATCTCTTTTTCACATCCCGAGGATGTAAATCGTTGCTCTCCAAGCCTATCTTTATCTTGTTGATTTCATCTAAAGAAACATCGGTTACCAACTCAAAATATCTAGTCATAAGATTATCAGGGACAGACATAGCTTTGCCATACATTTCTTGAGGAGATTCATTAATCCCAATGTAATTATTAAGACTTTTGCTCATTTTTTCTATTCCATCTGTTCCCTCAAGAAGAGGCAGGGTGATAATAACTTGTGGTTCCTGATTGTATTCCCTTTGAATATCTCTACCCACTAATAGATTAAATTTCTGATCTGTGCCTCCCAATTCAATGTCTGCTTGTATAGCAACAGAGTCATAGCCCTGCATTAAAGGGTACATAAATTCGTGGATACCTATCGGTTTGCCTTCTTTGTACCTGGTTGAAAAATCATCTCTTTCTAACATACGGGCAACTGTATATTTGGAACACACTTTTAAAACTTCCAAGAAAGAAAGCTTCCCTAACCAATGACTATTAAATACTACTTTGGTTTTTTCCGGATTTAATATTTTAAAAACTTGTTTCTTATAAGTCTCTGCATTCTTTTTGACTTCCTCTTCAGTCAACTGTTTTCTGGTTACTGATTTACCACTTGGGTCGCCTATCCTCCCGGTAAAATCGCCAATTAAGAAATAAATATCATGTCCCAGGTCTTGAAATTGTCTCATTTTTCGTAGACCTACCGTATGTCCCAAATGTATATCCGGGGCATTAGGATCAAATCCTTGTTTAACCCGAAGAGGTCTTTTTTCTTTTCTTGATTTTTCAATTTTTTTTATCAATTCTTCTTCGGAGATTATTTCTTCTGTACCTCTTTTGATTATCCTTAATTCTTCTTTAATATCCATAATAAATTACCCCGCTTCATAGAATAAAAACATTAAATATTTTTTATTATAATCATTCTCTTATTTCTTTTTCGCTATTCCAACCCTAACCTCTTTTTGTTCTTAATTAATAAAATCAATAAGGGATAGCCCAAGATATAACAAGCAATGACTTCCCCTATCCCGATATACAATACGGTTATCCAATAAGGTAAGTCAAAGAGCAAATGTAAATAAATACTCACCCCAAATGCGTTTATTAATACAGGAGGAAGGGGCGCGAATTTAGGATTTTTTACTTTATAAGTTAAATATGCAGCAATTAAAGTACAAAGACTTCCCCCAATTATATCTACCATCCCTAATCCCCCATAAACATTTGCTAAAACACAGCCTAAAAATAATCCAATAATAGCTGATGGGTCAATAAAGGGAAGAACTACCAAGGCCTCAGCGATTCTCACCTGAACGGGACCATAACTTATTGGGGCGAATAGAATACTAAGAACCACATAAATCGCTGCAATCATGGCTACACGAACCAAATAGTTGAGTTTAATCATTTCAAAACATTCCCATATTAAATACATTTAATTTTTGAAATTATAACATAGTTTTAATGCTATTAAAAGGTTCGGGTAAAATCACTTTGCTAATTTTTACATAATTTTATGGTATAATATATTCGTATCGCATATCGAGTATTGCGTATCGCGTTAAGAAAGAAAAAGAAAATAAATTGAGGAAAAGTAAGGAAAAAACGTAAACATAACCTTTTTATCTAACTTCCCCACTAAAGTGTACACTAATACACAATAAAACACTATTCTAATTTTAATATAATTTTATGATATAATGTTATTCAGAAGCGTAGAATGAAAAACGCAAAACTATAGCTCAAAACTAAAAACAAGGAAAAGGTTTTGAATTTTGAATTGTGGTTTTTAGTTTTTCGCTTTAAGTTTTTAGTTTAACACAATACGCGATACGCAATACGCAATACGAAAAGGGAGTCTTGCTTTGTCACCCAAAAATAAACTAAAAAAATCTTATCATATTTCTTTATCCAAAAAAATATTATTGATAATTCTAATCTTTGCCCTAACATTTGCTATTACTTTTATCGCTTTAGCTACCATTAATAATCAAAAAATATCAGAAATGGTGCAAGAAAATAAATTTTTAGACGCTATAAATAGCAAAGTGTATGATATCAATGGTGAAATTATCACCGAGTTTTATCAGGAAAACAGGAATCCAGTTCCTCTTTCTCAGATTCCTTCAAATTTAATTAATGCCTCTATTGCCATTGAGGATTCAGATTTTTATAAACACAAAGGAATAAGTTTGCGGGGAATTGTACGCGCTCAATGGGAAAATTTCAAAAATTTAATTTTATTATCTAGTAAAGATAACAAACCTCAAGGAGGCAGCACAATAACCCAACAATTAGCTATAAATACTTTTCTTACTCGAGAAATTAGTTTAAATAGAAAATTAAAAGATATGTTATTAGCCCTACAAATAGAACGAACTTTCACCAAAGATGAAATTTTAGAAATGTATTTAAATGAAATATACTTCGGGCATGGTGCCTACGGAGTACAATCTGCTGCCAAGATGTATTTTAATAAAAATGTACAGGATTTAAACCTTGCAGAATGTGCATTACTTGCAGGAATCCCCCGTGGACCTTCTTATTACTCACCAATTCTCAATCAGGAAGTGTCCTTAAAAAGAAGAAATATAATATTAAACAGAATGTTTAAATTGAATTACATATCTAAAGAAGATATGGAAAATGCCAAGCAAAGTCCTTTAGAACTTGATTATAATAATAAAAGAGATGATTTTATAGCTCCCTATTTTTCCACTTTTATTCTTTCTCAACTTTTAGAAGAATATGGAGCTAATGTAGTTTATAAAGGTGGATTAAAAATTTATACTACCTTAGATTTAGAGATGCAAATTTTTGCTGAAAAAGCACTTCAAGAATCCGGACATGAAGGGGCAATAATAGCCATTGAACCTCAGACCGGCCATATTAAGGCAATGGTAGGAGGAAAAGATTTTGGGGAAAGTAAATTCAATAGAGCAACTCAAGCTTACCGCCAACCCGGCTCTGCTTTTAAGCCCTTTATTTATCTTACGGCCTTAGATAATGGATTTACTCCCAGTAATATTATAGAAGATTCTCCGATTACTTTCGAAAACGGATGGTCTCCTGAAAATTATGAAGAAGAATTTAGTGGACCGGTAACCCTCAGAGAAGCATTTGAACATTCTATAAATGTAGTAGGGGTAAAATTATTAGAACAAGTAGGAATAAAAAAAGTTATAAGTTATTCTCGTAAAGCAGGAATAACCAGTGAACTCCGCCCGGATCTTTCTTTGGCTTTGGGCACTTCAGAGATAACCCCTTTAGAAATTGCTTCCGCCTATGCTACCATTGCTAACTTAGGGGTTAGGGTAGATCCTCTATCTATAATTCAAATAGAAGATTATTCAGGTAAAATTATAAAAGATAATATTCCTCAAAAAAAGAAAGTTTTTAAAGAGGAGACTTGTTATGTTCTTACAAGCATGATGGAGGGAGTAATAGAAAGAGGAACCGGTTGGAATGCCAAGATAGGTAGACCGGCAGCAGGAAAAACCGGCACTACCGATGATTTTATTGATGCCTGGTTTATTGGGTTTACCCCAGATTTAGTGACTGCAGTTTATATTGGAAATGATGATAGAAAACCTTTAGGGAATAAAATGACTGGTGGAGTAGTTGCTGCTCCAATTTGGGCTAAATTCATGAAAAATGCCCTTAAAAATAATGAAAAAAAAGATTTTTTGCAGCCAGATAAAATAACTAAAATATCTGTTTGTAAAGAATCCGGGCTTTTACCTGTTGATTCTTGTCCTGAAATACTAACAGTAACTTTTATAGAGGGCACGGAACCCATATCTTATTGCACAGTTCATCAAAAATATTTTGAAATACCAAAAACGGAAGAATACCCAGAAATTAAGACACCCTATTATGAAGAAATTGAAGAAATTAAGAAAAAATACGAAGAAAAACCCACAGAAACTGGAGAGAAGGAAGAAACACTTCAATCTTTAATAGAAAAACTTAGAGAAAAACATAAAAAATAAGATGAATAGCTCCTTAAGAAGTCTGAAGACAGTAGCCAGAATTCAGAATAAAATAGTATATAGTATAAGAATAGTTAGCCAGTTACCCAGTCTACCGGTTACCCGGTTAGATAGTTAAGAAAATAGAATAAAGAAGCTGGGAGACAAAATCCAGGATTCAGAATTGTTTTAAATTATGAGAGTATATTTTGGTTGTATGTTCTTCTGATTACTTGATTTCTGAATTCTTAAATAATAATTATAGTTTTTCGCTTTTCGCCTATACGCTAACCATGTGCTAACGAATGTATCTAGTCAATTGAATTGTCTTGCATCTTGTATTTGTATTTTTAACTAGCTAACCAGGTAACCAACTAACCAGCTAACTAAATGTATACGCTAAACGCTGTACGCTAAACGCTAGAAAAAGTTTTAAGTTTTGGCTTTTTTTTGCGCACCTTGTATTTACTTTGTAAGATACGCAACTGTAACTCCAATCCCTCCTTCTTTTATATCTCCAGTCCTGAATGATTTGATATAAGGAATTTTATCTAACATTTTTTTTACCTCGTCTCTTAAGATGCCTTTGCCTTTTCCATGAATTATGTACACCGGTGAAACTCCCAACAAATAAGCGTCGTCTAAATATTTTTCTAACATAGGCCGTGCCTCTTCAATAGTTAATTGGCGAATAAAAATCTCATTTCTAAAAGTTTTTATTTTAGACAAAGAAAAACTATCCTTTCCTTCTAAACCTCTGCTAAAATCATTCCCAATATGGCTAAATTTTTCCGGTATTTTATCAAGCTTATCTATTTTTTCTATATCGAAAATTGAGACCAGCATTTTCATATTATCAATTTGGACCTTGCATTTTTCACTTTTAGTGGAAATAGAAACTATTACCCCTTCCTTCTTTAAACTCTTAACTAATACATAATCTCCTATTTTAATATTTTGATTTTCAATTAACTCTTTCTCCGGCTTTATATTTACTATCTCGTCTTTTATTTCTTTGCTAATTGCTCGCATTTGCTCTAACAAAGGACCTTTGGATTCTTTACTTAAAAAATTTTTCTTATTCAGTTTCTCTATCATCTTTTCAGCTCTATTCTGAGTCTCTTTTAATATCTTTTCTGCTTTCTGGTAAGTTTTTAGAATTATTTCCTTTTTATTTTCCTCAATTTTGCTTAATTCCTTTTCTAATTTATCTTTAATTTCGATACTCTCTTCTTTAGTCGCTTTTATCAGATCTTTCTCCTTCTCAATTAGTTTTCTGTCTTCTTCAATCTTTTTAATCAAATTATCTGCTTTAATTTTTTCCTGAGATAAAAAGCTCTGAGCCTGAGAAACAACTTCCGGGGCTAAACCTAATTTTTGGGCAATTATAAAAGCGCAGCTCTTACCGGGTAATCCGATGGAAATCTCAAATGTCGGCTTTAAGGTTTCTTCATCAAATTCAACGCGAGCATTACATACTCCTTTGGTTAAATATGCATAGGTCTTTAAAGAATCATGATGAGTGGTTGCTATTACCCGGGATTCCTCTTTACCTAAAAAATCTAAAACTGCCATACCTAAAGCTGCTCCCTCCGTAGGATCTGTACCTGCGCCTAATTCATCAAGTAATACAAGGGATTTAGAATCAGCTTCCCTTAAAATTTGAACTATATGCTTCATATGAGAAGAAAAGGTGCTTAAATTTTGTTCTATGCTCTGTTCGTCTCCTATATCACAGAATATCTTTTTAAAAATAGAAACCTCACTCCCCTGAGCAGCGGGAATGTGCAATCCACATTGAGCCATAAGAGTAAGTATACCCACGGTTTTCAAGGTAACTGTCTTACCTCCTGTATTGGGACCAGTAATTACTAAGATATTAAAGTCTTTTCCCAAATTTATATTAATGGGAACGACAGTACCTTGCAACAAGGGATGTCTCGCCTGAATAAGATTAACAAAGCCATCTTGATTTATTTTTGGTTCTATTGCTTTCATTTTATCGGCTAACACTGCTCGGGCATAAATAAAATCAATTTCACCCAGATTTAAAACGCTATCATTAATCTCTTGTGCTCTTTCTCCGATAAGAGAGGTTATTCTTTGCAGAATTTTTAATATTTCTTGTTCTTCATCCTTAATTAATTGACGGAGTAAATTATTTAACTCTACTACTGCAAAGGGTTCAATAAATAAAGTAGCTCCGCTATCAGATTTATCGTGAACTATTCCGGGAAATTTCGCTTTTTTTTCTTGTTTTACAGGTATAACGTACCTATTTTGCCTTACAGTTATTAAAGGATCTTGAATAATGGCGGCAAAACGGGAAGACCTGATTATGGTTTCCAGTTTATTTTTCAGGGCCTGTTCCTTTTTTATTATATCTCTTCTAATCTTCCTTAACTCCGGGCTCGCTCGGTCTAAAACTACTCCATCCTCATCAATGCATTGGATTATTTCTTTCTCTAATTCGGAAAAAGCTCGTATTTTTTCTGCTCTCTCTCTAATCAAAGGATATTTTTCTTTGGTTTTCAATAGAAACTTTTTAATCAAGCGAGAAGTTTTTAAAACTTTTAATATTTTTATAATTTTTTTTGCATCAAGGATAGATCCCTTAACTGCAGATCTTTTTAATTCGCTACTAATGTCTTCTAATCTGGAAAAGGGAGGGGTTCCATCGTAAGAAATAATTTCTCGCATTTCGGTAGTTTCTTTTTGAGTATTAATAATTTGCTGCAAATTAATCTTAGGGGTAATATTTTCTACAATTAATTCACCGGTAGCAGTGGATGTTTTTTCCTTTAATTGATTTTTAATTTTTGAAAATTCTAAAACCGATAATGTATGTTTATCCAAGATACGTTTCACCTTTTTTAATTAGTCGTTAGTAAATAACTTAGCGTGGAGCGTACAGCGTTTAGCGTATAGGTACGGGCAGCAAGTGCAAGACTAATTAATTAGTCTATCGGTCTTCCAGTCTACCAGTCAGCTAGCAAATTGTGTAATGGGTAACATGTAATAAGTAACCTGTTTTTACACATTCATAAATATAATCTTATTACTCATTATTATATCCTTACGCTATCCTCTATACCATATACATTATCCATGATACTAATTTTTCTGGCTTTTGTATCTCACTTTTGTCTTCTTTTTTCTTAACCTTAAACTATATGTTATTATTGTTTATTTCGGTTTCTGTATTTTTTCTTCTTTTCTTAACTAAACGCTCTACGCTAAACGCTGTACGCTAACCTACGAGATACGAATTAGGTCTTACGGAAAAAGGAAATTCCTACACAATTAAATTAAGATGGAACTTTTTAAGAAATTCTTCTGTGTTAAACTGAATGCTTAAAGGCAGCCAATCCTTTAAATAATCATATACAATCGTGGTCATAATCGCAAATCTATTGGCCAAAAACGAGTTTTCTAATTGATCTTTCAAGAAAACCGGTAAAGGGATAAAAGTAATAATAACTAATAAAATTCCTACTATTAAAGAGCCCTTGATTAAACCGAACAAAGCCCCTCCTAAACCATCGATCCAGGAAACAAACAATAAGGAAAGTATTTTTTTAAAAAATATTTCGACAATTCTCGCGATTAGATATATTCCTAAAAATATTATAGCAAAACCTAATATGTTTGCTATTTCCCCGCTTATTTGACTATGAGAGCTTATATATTCTCCAACCTCTTTAAACCAGAAAATTGCCAGGAAAATTGCGGTGATAACTCCTATCAAATTTATTATTCCTCTGATAATGCCGCGACGTATCCCGATAATCATATTCAATAAGATTATTATCATTATCGATACATCTATCCAATTTATTGTCATAGATATTTCCCTTTAATTAGTTGTTAATATTTAGTTAGCTAGTTAATTGGTTTAGTATTAATTCTTCAATATACTCATTCCTCAACTAGATAACTAGCTAACCAACTAACTGATTTTTAGCTAGATACGATTCACGAGATACGAGATACTATTTGCGTTTTACGCTTTTTTCATTCTCTTATTTTAGCGCCAAACTTTACTATTAGCTTTTCTCTGATCTTTTTATATGTCTTTTCCACTTCCTGGTCAGTCAGAGTACGGTCTTCAGCTTGAAAAACCACAGAATAAGCCAAACTCTTATAACCATCGCCAATCTGTTTCCCTTTAAATATATCAAACAAAGTTATTTTTTTAATTAATTTTTCATCAATTGATTTTATAGTTTTAACAATATCATCAGAAAGTATCTCCTCTTTTACTACCAAAGCCAAATCTCTCTGAACTGAAGGATATCTTGGCAAAACACAATATTTAATATCTAATGGAATATTGGGTAATAAATTTTCAAAATCAATCTCGAACAAATTCACTTTCCCCGGTATACGATAATTCTCTATTACATCCGGATGTATCTCTCCAAAAATCCCAATTTCTTCTCCCTTTATTATAATCTTACCATTCCGCAGAGGATGAAAAGCGGGGTGATCACCAGGAACCACTTCCCAATTTTTCACCTTTAACCCCTGGAGAACTGTCTCAATTATACCTTTGACATCAAAAATATCCAAAGAAAGTGATTTCTCCCAGATGTTTCCCCTGCCTGTCTTGTTAATTGCTCCAGCTATTATTAATTTCTCATTAGGCAGGGAATTTGGTTTATCAGGGTAAGGCAGGTAAATTTTCCCTGCTTCAAATATTTTAACCAAATCTGCCTGTCGATTGGTGTTCCATTTTATTATTTCTAATAAACTTGAAATTAAAGAAGTTCGCATTAAAGAATGGTCCATAATTAGAGGATCTTTAATTTTTATGGCATTTCTTAATTTATGCCCTTCGGGTATTCTTATTTTATCAAATGTTTCAGGAGAAACAAAACTATAAGTTATTACTTCATTTAAACCACAGCCAATTAATATCTCCCTTATCTTATCAATCAATCTAAGCCGGAAATTTTTTCCCTCCTGGGCAATGGTAGTGTTAAAGAGAGTGGGCATTATCTTATCATAACCATAAATACGAGCAATTTCCTCAATTATATCTATTTCTCTTTCCACATCTCCTCTAAAAGAAGGAGGAATTACTTCAATACATTCTCCCTTATCTTCTACTAATTTAAATTCCAACTTATTTAAAATATCAATAATTTTATTTTTCGTTTTAGATTCATCTTTATCTAAAAGCTGTCCCAGTATTGTACCTACTCTTTTTATCCTTAAATTTATCTTTTTAGACTGATATAATTTTTCATTTGTATCGATTTTCCCCGAGCTAATTTTACCCATAACAATCTTATTTATTAAATAAGCAGCCCGATCCAGGGCATATATTTGCACTTCTTTATCTATTCCCTTTTCAAACCTGTTTGAAGCCTCAGTTCTTAAACTAAATTTCATAGTGCTTTTTCTGTTATTCACTGGATTAAAATAGGCTGATTCTAAAAATACATTTTTGGTGTTCTGATCAATCTCGGAATGCTTTCCTCCCATTATTCCGGCAAGCGCTATAGGTCCTTCTGTGTCAGCAATAACTAAACTATTAGCAGGTAACTGTCTTTCTACATCATCTAAAGTGCAGATAGTTTCACCTGGTCTACTTCTTCGAACTATAATGGTCTTGCCTTTAATCAAATTAAGATCAAAGGCATGAAGCGGCTGTCCTGTTTCCATCATTACAAAATTTGTAATATCTACTATGTTGTTTATCGGTCTTGCCCCTAACAATCTTAACTTCCATTTTAACCATAAGGGCGATTCTTCTATCTTAATATCTTTTATCACTCTTCCGGCATAACGAGGACATAAATCTTCCGCCTCAATTTTTACAGCAATATCTTTTTCGATTTTTTCGCCTTCTTCTTTTATCTTTATTTCCGGAATTTTAAGTTTATTACCGGTAATCGCTCCTACTTCTCTGGCTATTCCGATTACGCTCATTAAATCAGGACGATTGGAATGTATTTCAAAATCAAATATAGTGTCGTCAAATTTTATTATTTTCCTTATATCTTCCCCCAAGACAGTTTCTTTTTCTAAAATTAAAATCCCGGGAGATTTCCCTGGTTCAATTCCTAATTCAGAAGCTGAGCACAGCATTCCCGAAGACAAAACCCCCCCAATTTTTTTATTTTTAATAATTCCTATTTGGGGTAATTTTGCTCCATCCAGTGCAACCGCCACTTTATCAAAAACCTTCATATTTGTCGCCCCGCAAATTATTTGAAGTGTTTGGTCTTTCACGTCTACCTGGCAAATAGATAGTTTTGTATTTTCAGGATGTTTATCTATGGCGGTTATCTCACCCACCACTACTTTTTCTATCTCGGTAGATATGTTTTCCATCCTCTCTAAAATTATGCCATTTATAGTTAATTTCTGAGTAAGCTCTTCAGGCGACATGTCTATATCCACATATTCTTTTAATAAATTATAAGAAACCTGCATTTTTCTCTCCTCCCAATATAGTGAATAGTCAGTTAGTCGTTAGTATATAGTCAATGGTTTTCAGTTCTTAATAATTGGTTTACAAATTCTAGCTTAAAATCCTAAATTACAATTAATTTATAAATAAAATTGAAACTTAAAACTATTAGCACATTATTCGTAAACATTACTAATTATATATTCTATGCGCCATATGCTAACTAAATACTATTCACTATTCACTAACGACTAATTTAGAATTGCTTTAAAAATCTTAAATCATTTTCAAAAAATAATCGTATATCGTTTATGCCATATTTTAGCATAGCAATTCTCTCTGCTCCCATTCCAAAGGCAAAACCAGAATATTTTTCCGGGTCGTATCCTACCATCTTAAAGACTGCCGGATCAGTTATTCCTGCACCCATAATCTCTAACCATCCACTGTATCCGCAAGCTCTGCATCCTTTTCCGTGACATAACAAACAAGATACATCTACCTCTGCGCTCGGTTCTGTAAAGGGGAAATAACCCGGTCTAAACCTTACTTTCCTGTCTTCGCCAAACATCCTGTGCACAAAAACAGTTAAAACACCTTTCAAATCACCAAAAGTAATGTCTTTATCCACCGCTAAACCCTCTATCTGGTGAAACATAGGTGAATGAGTACTATCTGCTGCATCCCGTCTATAGCATTTTCCTATAGTAATCATCCTAACGGGGGGCTGCTGTTTTTCCATAACCCTTATTTCCACTGGCGAGGTATGGGTTCGAAGCAAGATCTCTCTGTTTATATAAAAAGAATCCTGGTCGTCTCTGGCTGGGTGGTCTTTGGGAATATTAAGTGTTTCAAAATTATAATAATCTAATTCCACTTCCGGGCCCTCTTCCATCTTAAACCCTAAACCTAAAAATATTTCTTCTATTTTCTTTAAAACCAGGGTGATAGGATGGTTGCCTCCCCGTTCAAAATTTCTTCCGGGAAGGGTAATATCTACACTTTGCTCATGTAATTTTTTGTTTTTTTCTATTTTTTCTATCTCTGTAGTTTTTATATCTAATAACTCTTCAATATCTCTTTTTGTCTGGTTCAATAACTGCCCAATTTTTGGCCTTTCTTCCGGAGAAAGTGTTCCTAAGTTTCTCAGCAGGAGAGTTACTGCTCCCTTTCTGCCTAAATATTCTACTCTTAAATTCTCTATATCTTTTAAGTCTTTTACCAAATTTGATTTAGAAACAATTTCTTTTTTAATCTCTTTTATCTTATTTTTCAACAGTGCCCCCTCCTTATCATTAATGGTTCCGATAAAATAAAAAAAGGTTTACAATTTTCCTCTCCTTGTAAAGGGACGAAAATCGTAAACCTTTTCCGCGGTACCACCCTTCTTGATCTGCTTTTTTTAAGCAAATCCGTACTTTTTTCTCCTTATAACAGTGGAGTACTGGCAAAACTTACTTTTAAAATTTCAGTCTGCAGTTCTAAAGTGAATTTCGATTATTATCTAACTGGACTAAATATCAAGTTAGTCATAACCTACTTATTTTTATCATAACTTTTAGTAAAAAATATTTTATAGATATTAACCTGTATAAAATAAACTTAATTTAAACCTTCTTTAGCTACTTTTACTACACTAACAAATGCTTCCTGATTACTTACTGCTAATTCAGCCAACATTTTCCGATTAATTTCTACCCCTGCAACTTTTAAACCTCTTATAAATTTATTATAAGATATTCCTTCGTTTCTGGCAGCAATACCAATTCTGGTTATCCACAAACTTCTAAAATCTCTTTTTTTCGCTCTTCTATCTCTATAGGCATAAGAAAGTGCCTTCATCATAGCTTCATGAGCAGTACGATAAAGTTTGCTTTTTGCCCCCCAATATCCTTTAGTTAATTTTAATACTTTTTTTCTTCTTCTTCTTGAGGCAACGCTATTTGTCGCTCTTGGCATACCATTCACTCCTTATCTTTTAATATCCGAATTATTTTTTGTTTATTCTTCTTATGTTTATTATTACTCTGATAATACTTTAAAGTTTTAGAAAATATTTAAGAATAAGGTAATAATACTTTAACCTTTTTTACCTCGGTACTACTAACCGTAGTATCTTTTCTTAGATTTCTCTTACGTTTTGCAGTCTTTTTAGTTAAAATATGACTTTTATAAGCTTTTGATCTTATTATCTTACCTGAACTACTTACCTTAAATCTTTTTGCTGAACTCTTATGCGTCTTCATTTTTGGCATACGTGTTTAACCTCTTTTCTAGTAATGTTTTATATTATTTAGGCATTAAAACTAAAATCATATTCCGTCCTTCTAACTTTGGCTCCTTTACAACTTTGGCAATTTCTTCGGTATGTTTAGTTATACGGTCCAATAATTCTCTTCCTAAATTTAAATATCTCATTTCTCGCCCTCTAAACATTATAGTAACTTTTACCTGATTACCTTCTTCTAAAAATTTAGAGAGATTTTTTACTTTAAAATTATAATCATGTTCTCCAATATTAGGGCGCATCTTTATTTCTTTCATTCCGCCGCTTTTCTGTTTCTTCTTCCCGCTTCTATTTTTTTTATCCAGTAAATATTTATATTTTCCATAATCAATAATTCTACAAACCGGAGGGTTAGCATCTGGTGCAACTTCAACTAAGTCAAGATTACTCTTTTCAGCAAGTTCAAGGCCCTCCTTTTTACTAACTATTCCTACTTGATTACCTTCAAAATCTATAAGCCTAATCTTTTCTGCTCTGATTTTTTCATTTATTCTTAACTTCGGTTTTGACTTAATTCCTATTTTCCTCCTTTACGCACTTTAAAGATGAGCAACACGTCAATTTCTATGCAATTTAAATTAGTTTTGCTCAACTTTGAAATATAATTTTACTAAATTTAATAGAAAAAAATATAGCTCCTACACTTCTTTAAAACATTAATAATTCTTCATTATTTTTAAAAAACTATAACATATTCTTTATTTATAGTCAATACATACTCGTATCGTGTATCGAGTATTTCGTATTGCGTGAAGAGAAAGAAAGATAATAAAGAAAAAAGAAGACAATAATTAAAAAACTGTTATTTTTTTCTTAAAATACCCCATTAAAATTTACAATAACATAAATCTTTATAAATAATCAAAATACATGGATATAGAAGAATTTTTATATGCTATAAGGTTTTTTCTTTGACCTCTTTTAAAACATCTTCGATAAATTTGGTTAATTTTATCTTCCCCAAGTCTCCTTTTCCTCTCTTCCTTACCGAAGCAAAGCCCTTTTCTACTTCTTTATCTCCAAATATCAACATATAGGGTATCTTTTCCATCTCAGCTTTTCTTATCTTAGCCCCGATTTTATCATTAATCTCATCTAATTCTGCCCTTATGTTATACTTGCTTAGCTCT
>JAYEJO010000171.1:7143-10819 GCA_034660595.1 Candidatus Caldatribacteriota bacterium | reverse complement strand
TTCTACTTCTTTATCTCCAAATATCAACATATAGGGTATCTTTTCCATCTCAGCTTTTCTTATCTTAGCCCCGATTTTATCATTAATCTCATCTAATTCTGCCCTTATGTTATACTTGCTTAGCTCTTTTAATAAATTTTTGCCATACTCAACATGTCTATCGGCAATAGGCAGTAATTTTACTTGAACAGGAGCTAACCACAATGGAAATGCTCCTGCATAATTTTCGATAAGTATCCCGATAAATCTTTCTATACTTCCCAGAACAGTTCGATGCAGCATAACCGGTCTTTCCTTGTTCCCTTCTTTATTAATATAATAAAGTTCGAATTTTTCCGGCATAATAAAATCTAACTGGATGGTGCCGCACTGCCAGCTTCTGCCTATACAATCCTGTAAATGAAAATCTATTTTAGGACCGTAAAATGCCCCATCGCCTTCATTTACAATATAATCTATCTTTTTATCTTTTAAAGCTTCTTCCAGACTGCTGGTAGCTTTTTCCCATATTTCATCAGAACCCATGGCATTTTCCGGTTTAGTGCTTAATTCCACACGGTAGGAAAAACCAAAGGTCTTATATATTTTATCAGTTAAATCAATTACTCCTTTTATCTCATCTTTGATCTGCTCCGGAGTCATATATATATGGGCATCATCCTGGGTAAAACACCTTACCCTGAAGAGTCCGTGAAGCACCCCGGATAATTCATGTCTGTGCACTAACCCTAATTCCCCTATTCTAAGCGGCAAATCTCTATAACTGTGAAGGGTAGTTTTGTAAATTAAAATTCCTCCGGGACAATTCATCGGTTTAATAGCATAATCTTCTTCATCTATCTTGGTAAAATACATATTTTCCTTATAATGATCCCAATGTCCGGATTTCACCCATAATGATTTATTTAAGATAATCGGGGTTTTAACTTCTGTATAACCACTCTTATAATGTTCCTCTTTCCAGTAATCCTCCAGAATATTTCTTAACACCATTCCTTTTGGATGAAAGAAAGGGAAACCGACTCCCTCATCATGAAAGCTGAATAATTCTAAATCTTTCCCTAATTTTCGATGGTCTCTCTTTTTTGCTTCTTCAATTAATTTCAAATAACTATCCAGTTCGGATTTTTTATCAAATGAGGTTCCGTAAATACGCTGCAGCATTTTATTTTTTTCGCTTCCCCTCCAGTATGCACCTGCAATACTTAAAATTTTAAAAGCTTTTAACTTTCCGGTAGAAGGAATGTGAGGGCCTCTACATAAATCAATAAAATCCCCCTGTTGATACAGGGTAACCACATCATCTTCTATATCCTCAAGGAGTTCTATTTTGTAATCTTCTTTTTGTTCTTTAAATAATTTTTTAGCCTCTTTTTTACTTATTTCTATCCTTTTTAGAGGGAGATTCCTGTCCACTATCTCTTTCATCTTTTTCTCAATAGTTACTATATCCTCCGGAGTAAAGGGACGTTCTAAATCAAAATCATAATAGAATCCATCTTTAATCGCGGGACCAATAGCTAACTTTGCCTGAGGAAATAATTCCTTTACCGCCTGAGCCATAATATGTGAACTACTATGATGATAAATTTCTCTGCCCTTAGGTGAAGAAAAGGTTATAATCTCAACCCGGTCATTATCCTTAAGGACATAATTCAAATCCTTTTCCACTCCATTTACTACACCGGCTATTGCCTCTTTACTTAATTTATGACTTATTTTGACCGCTGCATCATATAAAGTAGCACTTTTATTTAATTTTATTTCCGAACCATCTAATAAAATGACATTAATCTCTGACATAATATCTACCTCCTTAATAATTAAACAAAAAAACTTCTTGTCCTAAATCAGAAAAGGACGAGAAGTTTAATTTAATAATCTCGCGGTTCCACCTTTTTTAGTTGAAGTTAATATATTAAGATTAACTCCAACCCGCTCAAAAATATTCTATCGGATATTACCCGCCTAATCCTACTCATCTTTTTTAGAATTTCAAATTAGGAATTAACCTAGAAAGGGTTTTCGATTAAACTTTTATATAGATAATTACACCTTTGATAATACCTACTCTCTTTAAAAAAGCTTAACCTACTGTTTTCTACCTAATCTTATTTTATTCCTATATTTTAAAATGGTGGGCGGTACTGGATTCGAACCAGTGACTTCTTGCGCGTCGAGCAAGCATTCTACCACTGAATTAACCGCCCGTTTTCTTTAAGCATCTAATCGTTCTTAAAATTCAAAACTAAATGGAGGCGGCACTCGGATTCGAACCGAGGATGAAGGATTTGCAGTCCTCTGCCTTACCACTTGGCTATGCCGCCACATTTAATTTTTATAAAGATGGAGCGGAAAACGGGATTCGAACCCGCGACCCTCGCCTTGGCAAGGCGATGCTCTACCACTGAGCTATTTCCGCAAAAACCTGGTGCCGAGACCCAGAATTGAACTGGGGACACGTGGATTTTCAGTCCACTGCTCTACCGACTGAGCTATCTCGGCATTTAAAATCGCCTTACATAATCGTATTCTTAAAAAAATGGCGGGGCCGACGAGATTTGAACTCGCGATCTCCTGCGTGACAGGCAGGCGTGTTAAACCAAGCTGCACTACGGCCCCACTATAATTTTATTAAAAATGGTAGGCGGAACAGGGCTTGAACCTGTGACCCCTGGCTTGTAAAACCAGTGCTCTCCCAACTGAGCTATCCGCCCACTTATTTCTTTTTTGCTATGCAAGTGATATTATAACATCTCTCTTTTTCTTTGTCTATAATAATATTAGTATAAAATTTAGAAATTTTGCAAAAAATATTCAATTGACCGATTGACCAATTTTCCGATTGACCAATCAAATTAGTCGTTAGGGAATAAACCTAGCGTGAAGCGTACAGCGTTGAGCGTATAGGTGCGGGTAATAAGTGTAAGGAAAATACAAAATACAAGACATATTAGTCGTTAGTTTTAAATATAAAATGCAAGATATAAGTTTGTTTAGTTACTTGGTTATCCAGTTACCCGGTTTACCAGTTATCTAATTAGTCACATATGAAATACAAAGCCATTCTGTCTTTTTTATTTCTTCTTCTTTTTCTCTTTCCTCATCACGGCAACGCCGTGATGCTACACGCTCTACGCTATACGCTAGTTTAAAACGGGATATCTTCTTCTGATATTGAGGTATCTTCATTTATTGGTTCATTAGGAATATTCTCTTCGGCCTCTGCGGGACCTTCTTTTGCAGTACCTGCATCTTTCACTAAATCTAAAAACTGTACAGTTCTGGCGTTAATTTCAAAAGAAGTTCTCTTATTTCCCTCTTTGTCCTGCCAATTATTAGACCTTAGCTCGCCGCTTATGGCTACCCTTCTGCCTTTTTTTAGAAATTGTGAAACATTTTCAGCCTGCTTACCCCAGGTTGTTACATTTATAAAGAGAACATCTTCTACGTTATTTCCTTCCTGATTTCTATAAGTCCTGTTTATAGCAATGCCAAATTTACATACCCCTGTCCCGCCGGGCGTATATCTTAATTCCGGATCTCTGGTTAATCTGCCAATGCCGATAAAACTATTTAAATCGCCAAAAGTAGCCATAAAAAAATTTCCTCCTTCTTTTTTTTAAATTTAAAATTTTTTTGTATACCGTATAAAAGGTCGGATTTATGCGACCCG
>JAYEJO010000171.1:0-7043 GCA_034660595.1 Candidatus Caldatribacteriota bacterium | reverse complement strand
GCTCTACGCTATTTTTTATTATTTTATCACAATGTTTACCAGTTTCCCAGAAACAACAATAATTTTTATAATCTTTTTGGCTTCAATTTTTTCTTGTATTTTTGGTATCAAAAGTGCTTTTTCTTTTATTTTCTCATCATCATAAGATGCAGGAACTGTCAATTTTCCTCTTAGTTTTCCATTTACCTGGACTATAATTAGCTTTTCCTCTTCTTCTAACATCTTCTTATCATACTTAGGCCAGGGCAGTGTATAAATAATTTCTTTGTTCCCCATCTCCTGCCATAGCTCTTCTGAAAAATGAGGAGCGATAGGGCCTAAAAGTCTGACTATCATTTCCAAAGCCTCTTTTAAAACAAAAACATCTCCTTCTTTTCCCTGTTTTCCCTCTGCTTCTAATTGAAATTTATACACTTCGTTGACTAACTCCATGATGGCACTAATAGCGGTATTAAAATGAAATCTCTCTTCGATATCTTCGGTAACCTTTTTAATAGTTTGGTGGGTCTTCTGTCTTATTTTTTTGGCTTCCGCACTTATATCTTCCGGTGAAACTTCTTCCTTATTTTTCGGCTTTTTAAAACAATCGATATTATTGTAGATTAACCGCCAAACTCGATTTAAAAATCGAGATGCTCCTTCCATCCCTTTATCTGTCCATTCCATATCTACTTCCGGAGGACCGGCAAACAGCATCATTACTCTGGTTGCATCAATGCCGAATTTTGAAAATATTTTTCCCGGATTAACTATGTTACCCTTTGATTTAGACATTGCCGCCCCGTCTTTGCAAACCATCCCTTGGGTGAAAAGTCTTTTGAAGGGCTCTTTAAAATTAACAAAACCCATATCATGTAGAGCTTTAGTAAAAAACCGGGAATATAGTAAATGCAGTATGGCATGTTCTACTCCACCGATATACTGGTCTACCGGCATCCAGTATTTTAATTCTTCAGCATCAAAGGGCGCTGTATCAGCTTTAGGGGAACAAAATCTAAGGTAGTACCAGGAAGAACAAACAAAAGTATCCATAGTGTCTGTTTCTCTTTTGGCTTCTTTACCACACTTCGGACAAATTGTATTGACAAATTCTTTGCTGCTTGCCAGGGGTGACATGCCTTTGGGCCTGAAATCAACATCTTCCGGAAGTAAAACCGGTAAATCACTTTCAGGTACGGGAACCATCCCACAATCGGGACAGTAAATCATAGGAATAGGTGCACCCCAATAACGCTGACGCGAAATAAGCCAATCTCTTAATCTGTAATTAACCTCTCTCTCCCCAGACCCTTTTTTAATCAGATAATCAATTATGAGATCTAATGATTTACTGCTTGGCAAGCCGTTAAATTGGCCGGAATTAACCATAATGCCTTCTTCATCAAAAGCAGCCTCCATAGTATCAGAGGTAACTTTTTTATCCTCTGGTTGAATAACTATCCTGATGGGTAAATTATATTTTTTGGCAAATTCAAAATCCCTTTGGTCGTGAGCCGGAACTGCCATTACCGCACCTGTTCCATAATCCATTAACACATAATTTGCTACCCAAATAGGAATCTCCTCATCATTTAAGGGATTTATTACATATTTACCGGTGAAACATCCCTTTTTTTCTAAGATACCTGATACTCTATCTATAGCACTCTCTTTGCTTACTTCTTCCTTGAAACTCTTAATTTCATCTTTATAGGGGGAATCTTTCATTATTTCTTCTACTAAGGGGTGCTCGGGAGATAATAGAAAATAAGTTGCTCCATAGAGAGTGTCAGGGCGAGTAGTAAAAACAGGAATAGTCTTATCGCTCCCCTTTATGGGAAATTCAATCCTTGCCCCCTCGCTCCTGCCTATCCAATTTCTCTGCATAGTTAATACTTTTTCCGGCCATTCTTCTAAAGATTCTATATCATCGAGTAATCTCTGGGCATATTCGGTAATCTTGAAAAACCATTGAGATAACTCTTTTTTGATAACTTCGGAATCACATCTCCAACATTCTCCGTCTATTACTTGTTCATTAGCCAATACTACATTACAGGAAGGACACCAGTTAACCACTGCTTTTTTCTTATAAGCCAATCCTTTTTTGTACAGCTGTAAAAATATCCACTGAGTCCACTTGTAGTAATCCGGATTACAGGTGGCTATTTCTCTATCCCAATCATAACTGATACTCATATTAATTAGAGTATCCTTCATCTTTTTAATATTGATTTTAGTCCAAATTGAAGGATGAATTTTATTCTTTATAGCAGCATTCTCCGCAGGTAAGCCAAAGGCATCCCAACCCATGGGATGCAGGATATTATATCCCTGAGAATGTTTATATCTGGCTACTACATCACCGATAACGTAGTTTTTCACATGCCCCATGTGGGGTTCGCCCGAAGGATAGGGAAACATTTCCAAAACATAATATTTTGGTTTTTTTGAATCAACATAAGATTTAAAAAAATTATTTTTCGTCCAATATTCCCGCCATTTTTTTTCGACTTCACTAAAATTATATCTTTCTTCCATCTCTATCTTCCTCCTTAAAAGTAAAATCCCGTCTCAAGTAATAAATTAAATCATTACCAGGGACGAGATTCTTCTCGTGGTACCACCCTTGTTCAGTAGATTTTATATATTATAATTTGGTGGAGCTGGCGGGAATCGAACCCGCGACCTCCTCCACGCCAAGGAGGCGCGCTCCCGACTGCGCTACAGCCCCACATTATCTACTCTTATTAAACAATTAACGCTTGTCAACGTTGCAAACTATATTTAAATCAATATTTTTAATTTAATTTTTCGCTTACAAAACTTGAAGGTGAGTTTAAAGGTTTTTATCAGCTTTCACCGGATACTGATTCTCTTTTTAAAAATATACCTTTCAATCCTTCGCACGGTCTTTTTCTTTCTCAGTTCGTTTTTAGTATAATTGAAAAAAAAATAAAAGTCAAAATAAATTAGTATCGAGTATCGCGTATCGCGTTAAAAAAGAAGTATCTATATATAGCGCAAAACGAAAAACGAAATTCGTATCTGGTACTATAGTATAGAACGTACAGCAGATAGCTAAAAAAAGGAGAAAAGAAGGAAGCCGGAATAAAATCGTATATCGTATTTCGTATATCGGTAAGACCGTTAGTTGGTTAGTTGGTTAGCTGGTTAATTAGTTTAGAAAACTAAAAACGAAAAGCGCAAAGCAAAAATATTAATTAAGGGGAGGAAAAGTAAGTGGTTAATATCTAATTAAATTAATAAGTTAAAGCAAAAAGTGAAAAACTATAATTATTATTTAAGAATTCAGAAACCAGCGGTCAGAAGTCAGAAGAGCATACAACCAAAATATACTCTCACAATTTAAAACAATTCTGAATCCTGGATTCTGTCTCCTGACTACTGATTTTTATCTTATATTTTCTAAACTAGCTAACCAGGTAACCAATTAACTAGTTAACAAAATGTATACGCTAAACGCTATACGCTCTACGCTAGTTTTATTCACTAACGACTAATTTAGTTAGTTAGTGAAATCACTTCAACATCTACCAGGCTTCCCTTAATTTTGATATCTAGTTCAGCATCGTTCTTGCCATATTCCGGACTAATATAAGTCTGGTCATTTATTTTTACAAATCCCCTAATATCTAATCTTGCAGCAAGAAAACGTTCGATAATTATTTTAGTTCCAATAGTTGAAGGTATCTTTAAAATTATTTTAGCTGCCCCCGAATTAATGTTAACCTTTGATTTTTTAGTCAGATTACCTGAAAAATCAAAGGTGTAGCTCCCCGCTCCACCGGTAAAATTCATTTCATTAAAATTTGCATTAGCTAAACCTAACATCTTTATAGTGGAAGCACCTGTCTTTATATTTATATTTTTTAATTCTATAAGATTGGGTTGATTAAATAGGATATTGGTTTGACCGGCTCCTGAGTTGAGATAAAAATTTTCTATCTGTAAATTAGTCAGGTCAATATCACCACTATAAGTTGCGGTGTTGATATATAATTGCAGAGGGATACCGGAAGGTAATTTCAAATTCCATATATTTTTATAAGGAAATGGTAAATCAAGGTCTTTCTTAATACTCTGCGATAGGGTTAGGCTACCGGTTTTCCCTAATATTTCATACTGGATATTAGGTTTTAAAATGCTTTTATCATATTGAAAATTTCCTTCAAATACATCTTCTTGCCCGGAAATCAAGTCCAACTTTCCTGCCCCGAATTTTATACTCACTATTAATAAATCTACTTCTCCCAAGGGAATGACTCGGCTTTCCCCGCTTATTTCATCTGCCATTGATTCATAAGCAATAACAAAGAAAATAAGAATAAGTAAAATCATTAAGATATATCTTTTTTTGATTAGTAATTCCAAATGAATCACCCTTACTAAATTAATCAGCTATATTTTTTACATGTTACACTTATAATATAAAGCATATTTAAAAATATTACAATATCCCCATTCGTATCGCGTATTGTGTATCGAGTATCGCGTAAAGAAAAAGAACTAGAGAAAAAAGGAGAAAAGCTTACACCAGCTTTTTTATAAAATAAAGTGCAGGACAATTTGCTTGCCCTGCACTTATAGAAACGTTTCTTAAAATTTTAGGTAATTTAATATTAATTCATTTTTTTTAATCCTATGATGTTTGTTCTCCATAAAAATAGTATATCAAATACGCTATTGCTGCAACAATCGCTGCCCACCAGTACCATTCCATATCATTACACCTCCTTTTTTTATAATATTTTTTAGTGCAAATCGATAAATAAGTTCGCCTCTGTATAGTATATTCTATATCTAATTTAAAAAATCCTTCTTTTTTTAAAAAATATTTTAAATTTTTTTAAGAATTATTTTTTCTCTTCCTCTTCTTCTTTGGTTTGAGCAATTATTTCCTGTAAAATATTAGCAGGCACCTCTTCATAATGGGAAAATTTCAAACTAAAAGTTCCTCTACCTTGAGTGATTGACCTTAAATCAATAGCATATTTAAAAATCTCTGCTTGAGGTATTTTGGCTTTAATAGACTGTTTCCCGCTTGAAGATTCTTCCATGCCCATTATCTTTCCCCTTTTGCTATTTAAATCTCCGATTATATCTCCCATATATTCTTTTGGCACTATTACTTCTATATCCATAATAGGCTCTAATAAGACCGGGTTAGCTTCTGCCGCTCCTTTCTTAAAAGCCATCGAACCGGCTACTTTGAAAGCCATTTCCGAAGAATCTACCGGGTGATAACTGCCATCATAAACGGTAGCCTTTATATCTACAGTGGGGTATCCTGCTAATATTCCTTTTTCCATTGCTCCGATCACACCTTTTTCCACTGCAGGTCGATATTGACGCGGAATTACTCCACCAACTATTTTATCTACAAATTCAAAACCTTCTCCTCTTCCTTTGGGTTCAAGTTCTAACCAGCAATGTCCGTACTGTCCTCTGCCACCGGACTGCTTCTTATATTTTCCCTCTACCTTAACACTTTTTCGGATAGTCTCTTTGTATCCTACTTTAGGAGTACTCTTTTCCACCTCTACCCCAAATTTACTCTCCATGGTATCAATTATTACTTCCAGATGGGATTCTCCCATGCCAGCCAGTATGGTTTCTCCGGTATCTTCATCCCGATAAACTTTAACTGTAGGATCCTCGTCAATTATTTTACTTAGAGCAGTACTTAATTTATCCTCATCCCCTTTAGTCTTGGGAGAGATTGCCAACAGCATTATCGGTTCAGGATATTCTATTTTTTCAAATAAAACAGGATTATCTTTATCGCAGAGGGTATCACCGGTAATAGTATTTTTAAGTTTAGCTACAGCAGCTATATCTCCGGCACAAACCTCGGGAATAGAACGTTGGTTCTTGCCTTGCATTTTATAAATCTTCCCTACTTTATTATCCACGCTTTTTGAAGGATTATATACATTTGAATCTTCGGGTAATTTCCCTGAATACACTCTAAAGTAAGTTAAATTCCCCACATAGGGGTCTGCAACAGTTTTAAAAACAAAAGCAGAAAAAGGAGAATCAACAGAATTTTTTACTAATTCTTCCGAAGAAGTTTTTACATTCTTAGCTGCAACAGGAGGCATCTCAGATGGAGAAGGAAGGTATTCGCCCATAAAATCAAGAAGAAGTTCTATCCCCAAATTCATGGTTGCTGAGCCGCAAAGAATAGGCACTATCTTTTTCTCTTTTATCCCTTGTTTTAACAAAGAAGCAATCTCCTGATCAGTTAAACTTTCCCCGTCCAAATATTTCATTAGAATTTCATCATCGAATTCAGCTACTGCTTCTACTAATTCTTTCCTGTAGGATTCTGCTTGTTCTTTCATATCCTGGGGAATTTCCTGTTCTTCAAAGACCGGTTTACCATCTCCTGATTTTTTATAAACAACGGCTTTCATCTTTATTAAATTGATTATACCCTGAAAATCTTCTTCTTTACCAATAGGCAACTGAACTGAAACTGCGGATGAACCAAAAACTTTATTAATAGTATCTTTTGTTCGGTAGAAATCAGCCCTTTCCCGATCCATTTTATTTATAAAAATAGCACGGGGCAGTTTGTATTCATCGGCAAAATCCCAGACTTTTTCAGTCTGCACTTCTACTCCTGATACTCCGCATACAACTATAATGGCGCTATCTGCGACTCTAAGGCTCAATTTAGTATCAGTAATAAAATCAAGGTAGCCCGGGGTATCGAGGATATTTACCATCAAACCCTTCCAATCTAAATAAGCTAAAGATGAATTGATGGTTATTCCTTTCTTTATTTCTCGGGGGTCATAATCAGTAGTGGTGTTACCTTGTTTAATGTCTCCCAATCTAGTAATCATTCCTGAATCATAAAGCAAAGCCTCGGTAAGCGAGGTTTTCCCAGAATCGCCATGGCCCACCAAGGCAATATTTCTTACTTTACTAATTTCATATTTGGTCATACAAACTTATCCTCCTTATCCTTGGTCAATTTTATCAAACATAATTTATTGATTTTAATTCTATCAGATATATTTAAATATATCAAA
>JAYEJO010000170.1:0-1669 GCA_034660595.1 Candidatus Caldatribacteriota bacterium | reverse complement strand
AATAGTAACTATAGAAGCTTTAGCTTCCCGCGTTCCCGTCGTGGCGGTTAGAGCTCCGGGAGCAGCAGATATATTGACAGATGGAGTGGATGGGCTGTTAGTTGATGACGATGTTGAAAAATTTGCTAATGCCTTAGAAAAAATTATCAGAGAGCCGAAATTAAGGGAAAAGCTTTCTCGGGGAGCGTTAAAGACTTCTGAAAAATATGGTATTAATACAATATCTGAAAGAATGTTAAATCTCTATCGGGAAGTAATTGAGATAAAAAAATCCGAATCAAAAGAGAAGAAAAATTTTATAAAAGATATTCTAGCCATAAATTACGGGGGGAAAATAAAAAATGAAAAATAAAACTGTAAAATATATTATTTTTGTGCTGTTATTGTTTTTAGTTTTTACTTGTATAATACAGGCAGCCCCCACGACGATGACTCCACCAGAAATAATTAACGAATCCATCAAAGTTTTAGAGGAAATGTCAGCATCAGAGGATAGCGGGGCCTTTGGGGCTCTTTTGAAAGAAGCAGAAGGCATAGCCATCTTCCCTTCGATAATTAAAATAGGGTTGGGAATTGGCGGACAGTACGGAAAAGGCATAATATTTAGAAAAGATAGCAGGGTAGGGATATGGTATGGACCTGCCTTTGTAAAGATTAAAAGTATAAGTGTCGGTCCCCAGATAGGCATTCAATCTATTGCCCTGGTTTTAGTTATTTCCAATGAACGGGGAATGGAAGGGTTTATGGAAGATAATTTCACTCTGGGCGGTACTGCCAGTATCACCGCAGGTCCACTGGGAAGGTCTCTTTCAGCAGATACAGATTATAAGCTTAAAGCCTCAATATATTCTTATTCTATAAGTAAAGGCGCCTATATCGGAGTCACTTTTCAGGGTTCAGCTATCGAAGAGGATAGTGAGGCGAATGAATTATTTTACGGAAAGAGCATATCTAATCGGACTATATTAGGGAATAAGATTACCATAAATCCGGCAGTTCTGAAGTTATTGTTACTGATTAAGAAAGTTAGCAAATGATACTTCAATATAGCAAAATATCTTAAAAAATAAGAGGGTATAATAAAAAAATTATAATTTTAATTTGAAATTTCAAATTTGTTGTGTTAATATAATAATGGGGTATTTTACATACATTTAATTAAACTAACAAATATAGAAAAATAACACATTAACATTAACTAAAATTACTAGAAAATTGCAAATTTATGTCTAAAATTGCCTGGTTTAGGGAATATAATAATAAAGAAGGGATTTAACATCCTAATTAACGGAAGAGATTATATTATTAAAAGGAGGTGAATGGAATAAGAAAAGTTCCAAAAAGTTGAAAAAGGTAAACTGACTGAAAGGTCAGGACGCAAAGTCATGGGTTTAAGGTACTTATGTACTAAAACTGCCAGACTTCCGGCTTTTTGTTTATATAGGCAAGAACGAGAAACTAAACGTACTGTATAAACGAAAAAGGCAAACCACCCGAAAGGATGGGACGCAAAGTTATGGGTTTAAGGTACTCGTAAGAGTGCTATGATCGCCAGACTGCCAATTTTAAAAAAATTGCAGGAGGCGATTTAAATGAAACTAAGTACTAAAATCATTTTACCGATAATTTTAATTTCCGCATTGTTAATCTTACTTACTGGATGTTTCGG
>JAYEJO010000169.1:0-1697 GCA_034660595.1 Candidatus Caldatribacteriota bacterium | reverse complement strand
AATAGCAAGAAGATACACCGATAATGAGATGGCTAAAAAAGTACAGTTGGAAAGGGATAAATTATTTGATAAAATACTAGCAGCATGACTCTTACTTTCAGGCTCATCTTGCATTGGATAAGACTATTTTTTTAAATATTTTTTAATATTAATATTTGTTTAAAGTTTTATAGTTCTCTGCTCCCAGGCTTTACTACGGGAATTCCTTTTTTGCATAGGGGGCATTCCTCGGGAAGATAGGTCTTTATATCTACAGTTAAAAGTTTTTCGGTTTTTACTCCAAAATCCACTTTTCCTCCGCTTCGGTCAATTAACACTCCCACTCCTACAACTTTTCCCTTTCTTGATTTTACTATATCTATAACTTCTCTTACTGAACTTCCTGTGGTAGTAACATCTTCTACTACTATTACCTTTTCTCCCTCTTTTATTTCAAAGCTGCGTCGTAAGGTCATTTTCCCATTTTCTCTTTCGGTAAAGATTGCCCTCACCCAGGGCCCTAATACTCTCGCCATCACATGGGCCATAATAATACCCCCTATGGCCGGTCCGACAATTACATCAATATCGTCTCCCCTAAACTTCTTCCCCAGTTCACTACACAGATTATGCATAAATTCGGGATGTTGCATAATCTGGGCACATTGTATATAGGTATCACTATGTACTCCTGAAGTTAATTTAAAATGCCCTTTTTGGATAGCTCCTGCATCTTCAAATTTTTTCATTACCTCTTCTGTTTTGATAATCATCTTTTAATTTCCCTCCATTTCTTTTAATATTTCTTTTGCGGCCACCATCGGATTGGAAGCATTTCTTATAGGCCTTCCTATCACCAGAAAATCTGCCCCTAATTTTATAGCTTCCCGGGGAGTCATTATCCTTTTCTGGTCATCGGAAGATTTGCCCGCAGGTCGTATCCCGGGAGTTAAAATCACAAAATCTTCTCCGCAGGCCTTCCTTATCTGTTTAATCTCCCATGAAGAAGCTACTACTCCATCAAGGCCGGCGGCTTTAGCTAATTTAGCCAGGTGAACCACCTGTTCTTCCAATCTCTTTTTTATACCTATCTCTTTTTCTAAAATTTCCTGATTGATACTGGTAAGTAAAGTTACTCCTAAAATTAAAGGTTTTCTGATCCCTAAAGCCAAACTAATTTTTTCACTCGCTTCAGCAGCTGCTCTCATCATCTCATATCCCCCAGAGGTATGGACATTGAAAATATATACCCCTAATTTAGTAGCTACTTCTGCCGCCCGGACAACGGTATTGGGTATATCGTGAAATTTTAAATCTAAAAAAACCTTGCCTCCTCTCTCATTTACCATATTAACTACCTTAGCCCCCTCAGCAGTAAATAGTTGGCTTCCGATTTTAAAAACCCCTACATAATCACTTAATTTTTCCACTAATTCATCTGCTTTTTTAAAATCGTCTACATCCAGAGCCAAAACCAATCTTTCTCTCGCCGTTAATTTCATTTTATCCCCCCTATTTCTATTAGATTTTTAAACTTCCTACCAGCTCGTCTACATCTTTAATATTATTTTCTAAAAGATACTTTTCTATCCCTTCAATAATTTCAACACTTATCCTGGGATTTACGAAATTCGCTGTTCCTATCTCTATTGCCCGGGCTCCGGCGATGATAAATTCCAGGGCATCCTTAACTTTTATTATTCCGCCTATCCCGATTA
>JAYEJO010000168.1:23493-25760 GCA_034660595.1 Candidatus Caldatribacteriota bacterium | reverse complement strand
GAAATAATGAGCGGTAAATTACCTATAGATAATGGTGAAAGATTATCTTTAGGAAAAAGAATGACAGAAACCATAATTTTAGGATTAAGGACCAAAGACGGGGTAGATTATAAAAAATTCAAGGAAAGATTTAAAGTTGATATTAATAATACTTTTCATAAACAAATTAAAAAATTAGTTAATTTAGGGCTATTGCAAAAAGATGATTATAGGATAAAATTAACTAAGAAGGGTATTTTCCTAGCCAATACTGTTTTCAGAGAATTTATTGATTGAATTATGAAATAGCGTATAGCGTATAGTTATGCGGGCAGCAAGTGAAAGCGAGATAACAAATAAGTATTTCGTATGTCGTTAGGAATTAGTTAGTTAGTTAAGAAAATAGAAGTCAGAATATTAAATTATGTACAGTTTTCCCTCTCCCCTCGGAGGGAGAGGGTTAGGGTGAGGGGGAAACAAACGCGATACTCGATACGCAATACTCGATACGAGAAATTTGTTAAAATTTCTTGACAAATAGGTTCTATGGTGTTATCTTATTTAGGGTAATTAGCACTCTCCCCACGAGAGTGCTAAAAGAGGTGCAAAATGAAATTAAACGAAAGAACTAAAAATATTTTAACAGCAGTGGTGCATAGATATATTACCACTGCGGAACCGGTGAGTTCAGCTACAATTGCGGAAAAATATAATTTGGATTTAAGTACTGCCACAATAAGGCACGAAATGTATCTATTAGAAAAAAATGATTATTTATGGCAGCCGCACACCTCATCGGGAAGAATTCCAACCGATAAGGGTTATAGGTTTTATGTAGATAATATGATGGTAAGAAATTATCTGGAAGAAAAAGAAAAAAGAGAAATTGTCCGGATTTATAAAAAAAGTAAAGAATTCGAAGAAACCATGAGGACAACTTCTCAATTATTATCCAAGCTAACTAACAACATTGGAGTGGTATTGGCACCGGTTATTTACAATAATATAGTAAAAAATATTCAGTTTATATCGATAGGAAATAATCGTATTTTAACAATTATAGTTACCGATGCGGGATTAGTCTGCCAAAAAATAATTAAAGTTTCCGGAGAAATAGACAAAGATAAATTAAACTATCTATCTAATTTTATCAATAGTAAATTAGCAGAAGAAGATATAAATATAACAAATTTAAATAATATATTATTGGATGAATTAGATAAAATTATATCCTTTCAGGAAAGATTTAATTATATTCATAAGTTTTTAGAAGAATGCTTTAATATTGGGTATTCTGAAAATAAAGTTTATTTAGATGGCAGAATTAATATAATAAAACATCCCGAGTTTAAAGAAACAGATAAATTAAGCTATATACTATCACTTATAGAAGAAGAAAATATATTAGCAGCCACAATAAGAAGTTACTTAGGTTTCAGAAAGACGAAAATAATTATTGGCAAGGAAAGCAAACTAAAAGAAATGCAAAATTGCAGTCTGGTAACCAGTGAATACAGCATAAAAGGTAAAACAGCCGGGGCAATAGGAATTTTAGGCCCAACCAGAATGGATTATCCCAGAATGATTTCTATTGCTGAATACATCTCGGATAAATTAAGCGAGATATTATCCGAATTTTAAAATTCTTTCATAATGTTTGTTCCCGGAGGATCAATGATGTTTAACAAAAAGGATAAAAAGGAATTGCAGAAAAAAGCAAAATTAACAGAAAGCAAGAAATATAAATCAATGACCAAAGAAAACATAATCCAAAAATTAATAGAAAAAGAAAACCTGCTAAAAAATGCAGAAGAGGAATTATCAGAAACCAGGAAATTGGTTCAGGAAAAAGATAATTTATGCAAAGAATATCTAACTCATTTGGAAAGATTACAAGCCGATTTTGATAATTACAAAAAACGACAGGAGAAAAAACAGAAGGAATTTATTGAATTTGCCAATGAAAGGCTTATAAGTAATTTGTTATCGGTAATAGATAACTTAGAAAGAGCCTTAGATTCTACTAAAAATGAAAAAGATACCAAGGCTATAAGAGAGGGGATTAATAATACCTTAAAAGAATTTTATAATATTCTAAAAAAAGAAGGAGTTGTGCCTATGGAGTCAATTGGTCATAGATTTGACCCCTACAAACATGAGGCAGTAATGAAAACAGAGACAGATAAACATTCTGAAGATACAGTAACGGAAGAATTTCAAAAGGGTTACTATATAAAATCCAAAGTATTGAGACCTGCAATAGTAAAAGTCGCAGTTTCAACTAAAGA
>JAYEJO010000168.1:11622-23393 GCA_034660595.1 Candidatus Caldatribacteriota bacterium | reverse complement strand
CAGTAATGAAAACAGAGACAGATAAACATTCTGAAGATACAGTAACGGAAGAATTTCAAAAGGGTTACTATATAAAATCCAAAGTATTGAGACCTGCAATAGTAAAAGTCGCAGTTTCAACTAAAGAGAAAAAAGATACTGATAAAAAATGATTTAAAATTAGTCGTTAGTATAAACGCAAGATACAAGTTTTCAGTTTAAGATAAACTTAAAACTAAAAGCGAAAAGTTGCAATTCAAAACTCATAATTTTTTGCATAAAGTATTGCTTTAATAAAGAAAATTACAAAATCAATAAATAAAAAGAAATTAAGAAAAGGAGAGATAAAATCATGGGAAAAATAATAGGAATAGATTTAGGAACAACTAATTCTGCTGTTGCAGTTGTAGAAGGAGGGCAACCTGTTATTATAGAAAACGCTGAAGGTGGCAGGACTACACCTTCCATGGTTGCATTTACAAAAAAAGGTGAAAGATTGGTGGGTTTATTGGCCAAAAGGCAAGCAGTTACCAATCCTGAAAATACCGTATTTTCGGTTAAAAGGCTTATTGGCAGAAGATATACTGACGAGCAAGTGCAAAAAGCGAAAAAAATCTTGCCTTTTAAAATGGTTCCCGGGGAACATACCGACGTTAAAATAGAAATTCAGGGTAAGAAATACAGCCCACAGGAAATTTCAGCTATGATCCTGCAAAAACTTAAAAAAGATGCTGAAGATCATATTGGTAAAAAAATAAACGATGCGGTTATTACTGTGCCGGCATATTTTAATGATAACCAGAGGGAGGCAACTAAAAGTGCAGGAAAAATTGCCGGATTAAATGTTTTAAGAATTATAAACGAACCTACGGCAGCAGCCTTTGCTTATGGATTTGATAAGAAAAAAAATGAAAAAGTAGCAGTTTATGATCTTGGAGGTGGAACCTTTGATATATCTATTTTAGATATTGGCGAAGAAGGAGTCTATGAGGTCAAATCCACTAATGGTAATACTTTTTTGGGTGGAGACGATTTTGACCAAAGAGTAATACACTGGCTGGTAGATGTTTTTAAAAAAGAAAACGGAATAGATTTAAAAAATGATCAGATGGCTTTGCAAAGATTAAAAGAAGCAGCAGAAAAAGCGAAATGCGAATTATCTTCATCATTAGAAACTGAGATTAATTTACCCTTTATCACTGCTGATGCCAGCGGACCAAAACATTTAACCACTACCCTAACCAGAGCTAAATTAGAACAGCTTACCGCTGACCTTATCGAGAGTACCGTAGAACCCTGTCATAAAGCACTTAAAGACGCTAATTTAAAAGCAGAAGATATTGATGAGATTATATTAGTTGGCGGACAAACCAGGATGCCCAAAGTACAGGAAACTGTAAAGAGAATATTTGGCAAAGAGGCAAAGAAGGGAGTTAACCCTGATGAAGTAGTGGCAATGGGAGCCGCAATACAAGCCGGTATTTTGGGAGGCGAAGTAAAGAAAGATATTCTGTTATTGGATGTTACGCCTCTGTCATTAGGTATAGAAACTTTAGGTGGAGTATGTACTAAATTAATAGAAAGAAATACTACTATTCCTACTTCTAAAAGCCAGATTTTTTCAACTGCCGCCGATAATCAAACCGCGGTTGATATAAACGTATTACAGGGTGAAAGGCCTATGGCGAAAGATAATACCAGTTTAGGAAGATTTCAATTAATCGGTATTCCTCCGGCTCCAAGGGGGGTTCCCCAAATCGAAGTAACGTTTGATATCGATAGAAACGGTATTATCAATGTTAAAGCAAAAGATTTAGGGACTCAAAAAGAACAAAAAATAACCATTACTGCGTCAAGTGGGTTAACTGAAGAAGAAATAGAAAAAAAAGTAAAAGAAGCAGAGCAGTATGCGGAAGAGGACAAGAAATTAAAAGAAAAGATAGAGCTTCGAAATCAGGCAGATACTTTGATCTATACTGTGGAAAAAACTCTAAAGGAATCCGGAGATAAGATTAGCGAGGACGAAAAAAACAAGATAAATGAAGATATCAAAGATCTTAAGAAGGCTTTAGAAGAAGATAATGCAGAAAATATTAAAGCTGGTATCGAAAAATTAACTACTTCTTCGCATAAATTGGCTGAAGAAATTTATAAAAAAGCATCAGCAGAAACACAACAGCAGGAAACAGCCAAAGAAGGCGCAGAAGGTGCCCAAGCTGAAACCGAGGAAAAGAAAGAGGAAGAAGAAAAGGTAGTTGATGCTGATTATGAAGTCGAGAAAGATGAAGACAAAAAGGAATAGCGTATAGCGTATAGCGTGGAGCGTAGAGAATTAGTTAGCTGGTTAGTTGGTTACCTGGTTAACTAGTTGAGGAAATAGAAGAAAGAATTCAGGGACAAAAGCCAGAATAGGAATAGCGTAAAGAATAAGTTGGCTGATTAAGAAAATAGTAATGTATATAATGGGTAGGGGCAGACCTTGTGTCTGCTCATAATGAGTAATGTGTGATAAGTAGTTTGTAGGGGCTCGATTCATCGAGCCCGTCTGTTTCTTCTGTCATTCCTGCGAAAGCAGGAATCCAGAGCAGTTCTAGATACATATGTGAATTAAATTAACTGGTAAACTAATTAACCAACTAACCAGGTAACTAACTAATAATTAAAGAGGATTAAATTAATTGACAAAAAGAGATTACTATGAAATCTTAGGAGTAAAAAAAGATGCCACTCCTGAGGAAATAAAAAAAGCATACAGAAAACTTGCCCTTAAATACCATCCTGATAGAAATTCATCTGATGGTGATACCGAAAAGAAGTTTAAAGAAATAAATGAAGCCTATCAAGTGCTTAGCGACCCGGAAAAGAGGGCAAGGTTTGATCAATTTGGTTCAGCCGAAGGCATGGGAGGATTTGATTTTCAAGAAGGAAGAGGTTTTTCTGATTTCGGTGACTTCGGAGATTTTGGTGATATTTTTGATTCTTTTTTTGGTACAAGAACTAGAAGAAGTGAAGGAAGAGCGCGTCCTCAAAGAGGAGCTAATTTAAGATATAATTTAGAAATAAGTTTCGAAGATGCTGCCTTTGGCAAGGAAACCAAAATAGAAGTCCCCAGCTGGGAAACTTGTACGGCATGTAAGGGAAGTGGAGCCAAACCCGGCACTTCTCCCCAGACTTGTCCTGATTGTAACGGCACGGGTGAGATCAAAAGCACTCAAAGTACAATGTTTGGACAATTTGTTAATGTAAGAACCTGCCCTCGATGTTCAGGTGAAGGAAAAATAATTAAGAATGTATGCACCAATTGTAGAGGGACAGGAAAAGTAAAGAAAAATAGAATGGTAAAAGTAAAAATACCTGCTGGTGTAGATAACGGTCACAGGTTACGAATATCCGGAATGGGGGAACCGGGTGAAAAAGGCGGTCCTTCCGGTGATTTATACATCGTTTTATACGTAAAACCTCATAAAATATTTAAACGTACAGGGGTTGATATTAGTTGCAATCATTCAATTAGTTTTGTAAAAGCCGCTTTAGGCGGTGAAACCAGCGTTCCTACTTTAGAAGGAAAAGTAAAACTAAAAATTCCTGCCGGCACCCAGCCAAATAGTGTCTTTAGACTTAGAGGAAAAGGAATATTTAAAATTGGAACTCAGCATCGGGGAGATCAGTATGTTAAAATCATAGTGGAAATACCTAAAAAGATGAATGATAAGCAAAGAAATTTATTATTAGAATATGCAAAATTAAGCGGCGAAGATATAGACAAATTAGGAGAAAAAGGTATTTTTGATAAGATAAAAGATGCTTTTGGACAAAATGATTAAACTAAAGAAACAAGTATCGAGTATCGAGTATCGAGTATATAGTAAAGAAGGTTAGCCGGTTAACCAGTTTACCGGTTACCCGGTTGAAGAATTAAAATTAAGTTGGCTAACTGTGTCAACTAACTCTCATACTGCAACCTGAAACGTGTATTTAAATAAATGACTAAAATTAACTGGCCAACTGGTAAACAGGGTAACTAATATCCTATACTCGATACTGTTTTGGCTTTTATTTCCCCAACTAATTAACCAGGTAACTAATTAACCAACTAACTAATTTTAAGGAGGCATTTATCATTAAAGTTGCCCTTAAAACACTCGGATGTAAAGTAAATCAATATGAAACAGAAAGCATTATCAATTTTTTTAAAGATAAAGGCTTTCAAATAGTAGATTTTCATCAAATTGCTGATATATACATAATAAATACCTGTACTGTCACTCAAGAAGCTGATCGAAAATCTAAACAGATGATAAGAAAAGCTATCCGGCAAAATAGAAATTCAAAAATAATCGTAACCGGCTGCTATGCACAATCTGATTATAAAGATCTGCAAAAAATAGAAGGGATCAGTCTGATAGCAGGGAATGGGGAAAAAAATGAGATATTACAACAATTAGAAAAAATAGATTTACATGATACGGTTATTAGAGTAAATCCTGCTAAATATCTGAAAAAATATGACCATATTCTTAAAAATAAATCAAGTAGTTTGCATACCCGCGCCTGGCTAAAAATACAAGATGGCTGCAATAGATTCTGTACTTATTGTAAGGTTCCGTATGTTAGAGGACCTGCCCGGAGTAGATCCGTAGAAGATGTACTAGAAGAAGTTTCTGATTTATGTAGTAATGGGGTTAAAGAAGTAGTGCTCACCGGAATTAATTTGGGTACATACGGCAGAGATATAGATAAAGGAAAAACAAATTTAGCAAAATTAATTTCTCTGATTAGCAATTTTAAAGGAATAAAGAGAATTCGTTTAAGTTCAATAGAATTAATAGACATCGATACTGAATTGTTAAATACTTTTAAAAGCTGTTCCAAGTTCTGTCATCATCTACATATCCCTCTGCAAAGTGGTGATGATAAAATTCTTAATCTTATGAATCGTCCTTATGATACCTCATTTTTTTACCAAAAGATCTCCCTGATAAAAGAAACAATGCCCGATATAGCAATAACTACTGATATTATGGTGGGTTTCCCCGGTGAAGATAGTAATAGTTTCAATAAAACCATTAATTTTGTTCGAAAAATAGGCTTTGCCAAAATACATGTTTTTAAATATTCTAACCGTAAAGAGTGTGTAGCAGCTTTACTGCCCAATAAAGTTGATAATATAACCAAAAAAGAAAGAAGTAAAAATTTACAAGAGTTATCAAAAGAATTATTTTATGATTTTCAGAATAAATTCCTCAATTCGACTGCTGAAATTTTAGTCGAGGACGAGATAAAAGACAAAGAAGGAAGAATCTATTCCCGGGGCATTACAGGTAATTATGTAAAAGTGATCATTCCTGATTTTATCGGTAAAAAAGGTGAAATAGTTACTGTCAAATTAAATCAAATCTCCTCTAACTATATCATTTCGACATTGTAAATTTTTATTATGAGTATTAAAATAAAAAGACGAATGTTGCTACTCCCTCTCTCTTTCTTTCTCTTTCTCTTTTTTATTTCTTAACGCGATACTCGATACGCAATACGCGATACGAGTTTATATTGCCAAAATAATAATTTTATGTTATAATTATGCGTGTTTAAGCAAAAAAGGTCGTTCTCCTCAAAAGAGTGGTATTCAAGACCACTCTTTTGTTATATATCAGGTAAATAATTCACTTGAAACATCTTAATGGGAAGGGGGCAATTGTATATTGGATATGAAAGTAAATTTAGAGAAAGTATTAGATGAAATAGAAAAAGAAAAAGGAATTTCTAAAGATATATTGATAGAAGCGATTGAAATGGCAATAGTTTCGGCCTATAAAAAAAATTACGCAAGCAATACAAGTGATGTAAAAATAGATATCTCTAAAGACAGTGGAGTGATCAAAGTATTTACCAGGAAAACAATTGTAGATGAAGTGTCCGATCCTTTAAACGAAATAGACATAGATGAATTACCGATATCAGATAAAGAAAAATATAATATCGGGGACACCATTCTAATAGAAACTACGCCCAAAAAATTTGGAAGAATAGCTGCCCAAACAGCAAAACAGGTAATTGTCCAGAAAATTAGAGAGGCTGAAAGAAATGTAATTTATAAAAATTATATTGATAAAGAGAGAGATATCGTTACCGGAGTTATACAAAGAATAGAGCATGGGAATATCATTATAGATTTAGGAAGAGCAGAGGCCCTGCTTTTGCCCAATGAGCAAATGAGAAATGAAGACTATTATAAAGGGAAAAGAATTAAAATTTATATTCTTGAAGTAAGAAAAACATCTAAGGGGCCTAAAATATTTGCTTCCAGGTCCCATCCTGAATTATTAAAACGTTTGTTTGAATTAGAAGTTCCTGAGATTCACGAGGGATTGGTTGAAATAAAAAACATAGCTCGTGAAGCGGGTAAGCGGTCAAAAGTTGCTGTTTATTCTAAAGACGAAAAGGTAGACCCGATAGGGGCATGTATAGGCGACAGGGGTTCACGAATAAAATCAATTATGCAGGAGTTAGGGGATGAAAAAATTGATGTTGTAAGATGGAGTGATGATGAAAAGATATTAATTTCTAACTCCTTAAGCCCGGCTAAAGTTATACTGGTAAATCTTTTAGAAAAGGAAAAGACAGCTACAGTGATTGTACCAGACCAGCAGCTTTCTTTAGCAATTGGAAAAGAAGGACAAAACGCCAGACTTGCCGCAAAGTTAACCGGCTGGAAAGTTGATATAAGAAGTGAATCAGAATATAAAGAAGAGAATGCCCCGGATTCTAAAGATGAACCTAAAAAGGATGATTTGAAGAAATAAGATTATTGATTCAAAAAAGGTATTTGTATTGGTCAGCTGGTTAGGAAAGTAGAAGAAAGAATAAAAAATGATAAAAAATCTAAAGATACCTATGAGAACTTGCATTGGCTGCCAATGCAAAAAACCTAAAAAAGAAATGATAAGAATAATAAGAACACCTGAGGGAAATATTGAAATTGATAAGACAGGCAAAAAATCAGGAAGAGGGGCCTATCTGTGCGGTAATGTTGAATGTTTAGATATTGCCTTAAGGAAAAATAATTTAAATAGATCCTTAAAGCAAGATATCCCGTTGGAAACAATTAATGAATTGAGAAAGGCTTTTTTGAAAAATATAGACAAAAACATAGATGTGATTAGATAGTGGTTAACTAATTTTAATCTTAATCTCTATCTTAATTGGTAAATTGGCTAATCGCTGAATTGGTAAATCGGTGAATTGGTAAATTAGTTAATATAATAATATTTGATATAATAAATAAGAGTTATAGAACTTATTGTGGAGGCGATATATAATGAAAATGAGAGTTTATGAACTAGCTGAAGAATTAAAAATGCCGGCTAAGGAACTTATAAGATTTTTAAACGATGAAGGAATCAAGGTTAAGAATCATATGGGTACTTTAGACGAGGATACTATCGAATTAATTAAAGAAGTTATCGATTCTGAAAAGAAGAAAAAAATAACTGAAAAGAAGAAAGAACTTAAAATTATGGAAATTAACAAACTTCCCAATTTAAAAGAACTTTCTTCACAGCTAAAAATATCTTTATCAGAGATAATAGAAAAAATAATACAATTTGGAACAATAAGTTCGATTGACAAGGAAGTTCCTGTGAATATTTTAAAAAATATAGCCAAGGAATACGGGTATAAAATAAAATTATCTGATAAATTAAAAAGTAAAAGTGGTTCTAAAGAAAAAGATAAAGATATAAAATTGATTGCAAAACCTCCCGTGGTCACTGTAATAGGACATGTTGATCATGGTAAAACCACTCTTCTTGATGCTATTCGAAAGACAGACATAGGAAAAGGTGAGGTAGGAGGAATTACCCAACGAATCGGAGCATACCAAATAAAAATAGATAATAAAAAAATCGTTTTTATTGATACTCCGGGACATGAAGCTTTCACTACAATGAGAGCCCGGGGAGTAAAAGCTACCGACATTGCAGTTTTAGTTGTAGCGGCAGATGACGGAGTAATGCCTCAAACCGTTGAAGCAATTAATCACGCAAAAGCCGCCAATGTTCCGGTTATTGTAGCAATTAATAAAATTGACAAAGCTAACGCAAATGTCGAAAAAGTAAAGAAGGGACTAACAAAATACGACTTGGTTTCCGAAGAATGGGGAGGAGAAACTCTAATGGTGGAAGTTTCTGCCCTTCAAAACAAAGGAATTGATAAATTATTAGAAACTATTTCTTTGCAAGCAGAGATGTTAGATTTAAAGGCAAACCCTGATATCCCTGCAAAAGGTTTAATAATAGAAACTAAGTTGGATAAAAAAAGAGGGATTAGCGCTTCAGTATTAATTCAAGATGGGTCATTGAAGATTGGTAATTATTTTATTGCCGGCTTATCGTATGGCAAAATTAAAAGCCTTTATAATGACAAAGGAAAAAGCATTATAAATGCAGGTCCTTCAACTCCAGTTGAAATCATAGGTTTTAGTAAAATGCCCAAGGCGGGGGATTACTTCCATGTAGTACCTGATGATAAGCTTGCTAAAATTATAATAAGTGAAAGGGAGAACGAGGAGAGAGGTAAAATTATAGAAAAAACACCACTCTCTTTAGATAATTTATTTTTAGAAATAAAGGAAGGAAAGATAGATAAATTTAAAATAATCTTAAAGACAGACACACAAGGTTCACTGGATGCTTTGCAGGAAGCCATAAATAAAATAAAAACTGAAAATGATGAAGTAATAATTGATATAATACACGAAGGCGTTGGAAATATTACCGAAACTGATGTTATGTTGGCCTCTGCTTCCCGGGCAATAATAATTGGTTTTAATATTCGTCCGGATTCAAATATCCAAAAAATAGCTAAATCTGAAAAAGTAGATATTAGATTATATAGAATAATATATAATCTAATAGATGAAATTAAGTCAGCTTTAAAAGGTTATTTAAAACCAAAAATTGAAGAATATGTCTGCGGACAAGCAGAAGTGAGAGAAATATTTAAAATACCTAAGATCGGTACTATTGCAGGAAGTTATGTAATAAATGGCAAGATATCAAACAACGAAAATATAAGAGTAATAAGAGACGGCAAATTAATATATGAAGGGAAAGTTTCTTCGCTAAAAAGATTTAAAGAAGATGTAAAAGAAGTTAATACTGGTTTTGAATGTGGAATCGGTGTAGAAAAATTTAATGATATTAAATTAAAAGACATACTTGAATTTTATACTTTTAGAGAAGTTAAAGAAAAATAAAACTAGCGTGGAGCGTACAGCGCAGAGCGTGGAGGATATTAGTTATCCACAGCTAAATAAAGTAATGAGTCTGGAAAACTGGTTAAACAGTGAATTAGCTTAATTGGCAAATTGGGGAATTAGTAGATTGGGGAATTAGAACATGTCATCATTTAAAAGAAGTGAACAGTTAGAAAAGTCTCTTAAAAGAGAAATTAACAATATAATATATCGGAAAATAAATGATCCAAGGATAAAATTTGTCACTATTACCAGAACAAAAATATCACCTGATCTAAAATATGCTGATATTTTTGTAACCATTTTTAATGATAGGAAGCAACAAAGAAAAGCTTTAGAAGGACTTAAAAATGCAACAAAATTTATCAGAGTTGAATTGGGGAAGAATTTAAAATTAAGATTCGTGCCAATGATAGAATTTAAAATCGATAAAGACCTGGAATACCAATACAAATTACTAAAAATAATCACTGAAATTAACGAACAAAAATTAGATTTAAAGAAAGATAAAAATAATGAATAATCTTAATGAAATCAGCAAAGTACTGCAGAAAAACAATAATTTCTTAATTACTTCCCATGTAAATTTGGACGGAGATGCAATTGGTTCTGAACTTGCTCTTTATTCCATATTAAAAAAATTAAATAAGAATCCCATTATATTAAATCAAAGTAAACTACCAAAAATATATGATTTTTTACCCGGGATTAATAAAGTACAATATTTAGAAGATAGTTATATTAACACAAAAAGCATAGATGTGGGGATAGTACTTGATTCTAGTAACCTCAAAAGAATTGGAAGGACCTATGAAATATTTAAAAATATAAAAACCATAGTCAATATCGACCACCACACGAGCAACGAAAACTTTGGAGATTTAAATTATGTGGATAATTCTGTTTCTTCGGTCGGAGAAATTATCTATGAATTGATTAGGTCTATAAATATAGATTTATTAGATGAAGATATTTCTACCTGCTTATTCGCCTCTATATTAACCGATACAGGTTCGTTTAGATATTCAAATGTAAGTTCAAAGACGTTTAAAGTAGCTGCCGATCTAACTTCTTTTGGAATAAAGCCACATTTAATTGCCGCTAATATTTATAATAGAAACACCTATCCCGGATTAAGGCTATTGGGGGAAGCCCTTTTGACTTTAGAGATGGATAATTCTAATTATGTTTCATGGATGACTATTACCCGAAAGATGCTAAATAATACTCAGGCAAATGATGAGGAGATAGAAGGAATTATTGATGTTGCTACAACTTTAGATAATACTGAAATATCAATCTTATTCAGGGAAACTAAAGATAATAAAATAAAGATTAGTTTTCGCTCTAAAGGTAATTTTGACGTAAATAAATTTGCTGGAAAATTTAATGGCGGTGGCCACCCGAATGCTGCTGGTTGTTTATGCTTGGGAAAGATGTACAAAATTAAAGAAAAAATTCTTTCCGAACTACTTAAAGAAATAAAGTTTTGTAAAGAATGATGAACGGTATTTTAAATATATTTAAGCCAAAAGGAATTAGTTCACATCAAGTCGTAAAAGAAGTTAGAAATATCTTAAATATTCCTAAGGTAGGGCACACAGGAACATTAGATCCCTCTGCTTCCGGTGTCTTATTGATATGTTTAGGACAGGCTACAAAAATAGCTGAATTTTTAGTGGGTATGAGAAAACACTATCAGGGCGAAATGATTTTAGGTATAAGCACTGATACCCAGGATTCGGAAGGTAAAATTGTTCAGGAAAAGAAAGTTGAAAATGATATTGATGAAAAAAGGGTTAAAGACATATTAAGAAGGTATAAAGGCACAATTAGTCAGACACCTCCGATGTTTTCAGCGGCTCATTACAAAGGGGAAAGACTATATCATCTTGCCAGGAAGGGTATAGAAGTAAAAAGAAATCCCAAGGAAGTAAAAATATATCAGCTCAATTTAATAAATTTTAATCAAAAGGCAAACCCAATAGTAAAATTTGAGGTTATTTGTTCGAAAGGCACCTACATTAGAACATTATGTAATGATATAGGTGATGAATTAGGTTGTGGTGCACATTTATCAAATTTGGTAAGAAAAAAAGTTGGTAATTTTAGCATTGATGATTCGTTAAATTTGGAGGAATTAAAAAAGGACAAAACTTTAGGGGAGAGATATCTTATTAGTATTGATTCTGCTCTTGAAAAATTAGACAGAATAACCGTAAAAAGTGAAGCTGTTAAAACTATTTTAAACGGCGGGGTTATATCAGGTGAGCAGATTGTGGAAATTCCGGAAGGACTAAAGACAGGAAAAGACAAATTTGTTAAAATATTTGACGCAAAAGGTAATTTGCTGTCCATTGGTATTTCAATTAAAGAAATCGGGGGAAATGTATTTTTTAAACCGGTAAAGGTTTTTAATAATTATTAATTTTGCTAATTCGATCTAAATAAAAAATAATAAGCTAAAAACTTAAAACTAAAAGCGAAAAACCATAATTCAAAACTCAAAACTTTTTCTCTCAATACTAAATTTTAA
>JAYEJO010000168.1:0-11522 GCA_034660595.1 Candidatus Caldatribacteriota bacterium | reverse complement strand
GGTTTTTAATAATTATTAATTTTGCTAATTCGATCTAAATAAAAAATAATAAGCTAAAAACTTAAAACTAAAAGCGAAAAACCATAATTCAAAACTCAAAACTTTTTCTCTCAATACTAAATTTTAAATTTTGAGCTATGGTTTTACGTTTTGCGCTTTTCGTTTTTCGTTTTATTACTCTATATACGATATGCTATATACTAATTAGAATTAGAGTTTATTAAAAAAGGAAATTCCTATCTACTTTAACTATGGAAATTATAAGATACTCAAAAAATATCATATTACCTAATAAAAAACGCTATATTGCTTTAGGTGTTTTTGATGGTGTACACTTGGGACATCAAAAATTGATTAAACTAACCGTTGATAAAGCCAAGAAGAATGATGGAATAAGTATGGTTGTCACTTTTGACCCCCATCCCGATAAAATAATTAACCCGGAAAGCAACGTTTTTTTATTAACCACTTTAGAGGAACGAATAAATCTAATTAAAGAATTAGGTGTTGATGTTTTTCTTATTATCAAATTTAGTAAGTTGATGAGTAAAATGCCGCCCGAAAATTTTGTAAGTAAAATATTAATCGATAGTTTGCAGGTAAAAGAACTTTTTATAGGTTTTAATTATAAATTTGGTTTTCAGGGAAAAGGGAATACCGATATTTTAAGGGAATATAGCAAGTTTTATAAATTCAAAACTAACATATTAGAACCAATATCTATAAATAACACCATAATTAGTAGTACCAGAATAAAAGATTATATTAGTTTAGGAGAAATCGAAAAAGCAAAAAAACTACTAGGACATGATATCACGATTTCAGGAAGAGTAATTTTCGGAAAGGGCAGAGGAAGAAAATTATTAGACTTTGCTACGGCCAATATCGAGACACCGTCAGATAAAATTATCCCCCTTAACGGAGTATATTTGGTAGAAATTGAAATTGATAGGAAAAAATATTATGGCCTAATGAATATAGGGGTTAGGCCAACTTTTAAGGAATCTGAACGAACCATAGAAGTTCACATTATGAATTTTAATAAAGAAATATATAATAAAAAAGTAGCCGTTAATCTATTGCAAAAAATAAGAGAAGAAAAATACTTTAAGCATCCGGATTTATTAAAAAAACAGATAGAAAATGACATTTTAATAGCCAATAAAATAATTAACAAATACTAATTAATTTATTAATTAGTATTGGGTTAGTTGGTTACTTAGTTACCTGGTTAGCTAGTTAAGAAGATAGCAGCCAGGATAGTATTTTATATAATTATTTCGTATATCTATCGCAGGACAGACGTTCCCTATTTTCACGAGGACAGGCCCGCCTGTCTATCAAGTGGTAACTATTTTATTGCTTATTTGATTGGTTGGTTTTGATTTGTATTTTTAACCAACTAACCAGGTAACTAAGTAACCAACTAACTATATTTTAGGTTGAAGGTCTTGCTTGTTTATGATAAAATATTTAAGATATTATAATAAATTATAAATAAATAAAAGGAGAAATTAATATGGTTTTTGCTAAAGACGATAAGGAGAAAATAATAACAAAATTTCAACATCATACTACAGATACTGGTTCAACAGAAGTTCAAATTGCTTTGTTAACTGAAAGAATAAACGATCTTACCGGACATCTAAATGAAAATAAAAAGGATTTTCATTCAAAGCAAGGTTTATTGAAGATGGTAGGCAAAAGAAGAAGTTTATTAAAGTATCTTAAAGATAATGATATTGAAAAATATCGTAAAATTATTGAATCACTAAATTTAAGAAAATAATAAAACTAGCGTGGAGCTTTCTCTGTCATTCCCGCGAAAGCGGGAATCTATTCTTGACAGGCGGGACGCCTGTCCTACGTTGAAGGTTTATACAGTGAATCGTTAAATTGTTTACACTAATCTATTAACTAGCTAACCAGATAACCAAATGTATACGCTCTACGCTAAACGCTATACGCTAGTTTGCTCGAGATACGATTCACGAGATACGAGATACGAATTAGGGCTTATAGGAAAAGAAAATTAATAAAAAAAACAATATATAAATAATTTTAATTAATAAAAATGACTTATTAATTAAAAAAGGAGGAAAATAAATATTTAATGTTAGGAAGTAAAGAAATTAAAATTAATTTGAATGGTAAAGTAATAAATATAGAAACCGGCAAAATTGCCAAGCAGTCAGCCGGTTCAATTGTAGTTAGTTGTGAGGGAACGGTTGTATTGGTAACAGTGAATTCTACTGATGAACCACGGGAAGGGATAGACTTTTTCCCTTTAATGGTGGATTACGAGGAAAAATTCTACGCTGCCGGTAAAATTCCCGGCGGTTTTTTCAAAAGAGAGGGTAGGCCAAGCAAGAATGCGATATTAACTTCCCGGCTTATTGACCGTCCATTACGGCCTTTGTTTCCCGAGGGATACAAAAATGATGTTCAGGTTATTGCTACTGTTTTATCATATGATCTAAAAAATTTACCGGATATACTGGCTATGATAGGAGCTTCTGCGGCTCTATGGATAGCGGATATTCCTTTCCAGGGCCCCATAGGAGGCGTGAGGATTGGGTTAGTAGAGAATGAATTTATAGTTAATCCCAGTCCTGAACAATTAGAAAATTCTGAATTAAATTTAATTATAGCCGGGACAAAAGATTCAATCATAATGATGGAAGGAGAAGCAAAAGAAGTACCTGAAGAAAATATGCTAAAAGCAATTGGCGTTGCTCAGGAAGCAATTAACACAATCATAGAAGGCCAGGAAAAACTGGCAGATCTTTTAGGGAAATCTAATTCAAAAGAAGAAAAACAATATTCAAAAACAGCGGAACTAGAAGATAATTATAGTAAAGAAATTAAAAATTTCTACGGGAATAAAATTAAAGAAGCTGTCTGCATAAAGGATAAAAAGGAAAGAGAAAGTTCGTCGAAAGATATCCTTAATCAGGTTATTGAAAAATTATCTGTCGAGGATTCTAATTTGCCTCTTTTGAAAAATGTCTATGATAATGTCTGTAAAGAAGTTATTCGTGATTTAATAATTAAAGAAAAAATAAGAGTAGACGGGAGAAAATTAGACGAAATACGCCCCATTACTTGTGAAACCGGAGTATTGCCGCGGGTTCATGGAAGTGCTTTATTTACAAGAGGTGAAACACAGGCCCTGGTTGTCACTACTCTCGGGACCGTAAAAGACCGGCAATTTATAGATACCTTGGAAGAAGAATCTTCAGAAAGATTTTATCTGCATTACAACTTTCCGCCGTTTAGCGTTGGTGAGGTAAGACCCAGAAGAGGTCAATCAAGAAGAGAAATTGGCCATGGTTCATTAGCAGAAATGGCCTTAAAAACAGTAATTCCTCCGGAAGAAAAATTCCCTTACACTATTCGCATAGTTTCTGAAATCTTAGAATCAAACGGCTCTTCTTCTATGGCTTCTGTTTGCGGAGGCAGTCTGTCCTTGTTTGATGCCGGAGTTCCTATTAAAAATCCGGTAGCCGGAGTTGCTATGGGATTAGTTAAAGAAGGCGAAAATGTAGAAGTTTTAACCGATATTTTAGGTTTAGAAGACCATTATGGTGATATGGATTTTAAAGCTACCGGAACCGACCAGGGTATTACCGCTATTCAGATGGACCTGAAAATTGCCGGTGTCTCAAAAAATACCATGCAAGATGTTTTACAGAGATCAAAGGAAGCAAGATTGTATATTCTTGATAAAATGAATAAAGCAATGCCCAAACCTAAAGAAGAATTATCTGATTATGCACCAAAAATATCAGTTATAACTGTTGATCCCGCTAAGATTGGCATGGTAATCGGTCCCGGCGGAAAGAATATTAAAAAGATTATAGAAATAAGCGGTGCCTCTATCGATATTAAAGATGACGGAGAAATATTTATAGCTTCACCAGATGGGAAATCACTAAAGCAAGCTAAAAAGATGATTGAAGATATGGTGAGAGAGGCTAAAGTTGGGGAAACATATGAAGGGAAGGTAACCAGGACCACTAATTTTGGTGCTTTTGTAGAAATATTCCCCGGCAAAGAGGGATTAGTCCATATTTCTAAATTATCGCATAAACGTATAGGAAGAGTTGAAGATGTAGTCAGGGTCAATGACAGTATATTGGTTAAATGTATCGGAATCGATAGTCAGGGCAGAATTGACCTGAGAAAAATAGATAGCACAGATAGAGATGAAAATAACATTGTAGAAGATGATGTTGATAAAAAAAACGAAGATTACGATTAATATTTATAGTTGCAATATAGAAAAATAAATAGATAAAACAAAAGTGGATATGGTGTAGTGGAGAATAATACAATAGAAATAAAAATAGAAAAAGTAGAAGGATGCGAGGATTTACCTTTACCTGCTTCCACAAGTAAATTTTCCTCCGGAGTTGATTTGTTATCCGCAGAGCCCCCAGATACTGTATTAAAGCCGGGTAAGATAAAATTGATTTCCACCGGGATTAAAATTATGATTCCTGAAGGTTACGAGGGGCAAATAAGGCCCCGAAGCGGTTTAGCCCTTAAGCACGGAATTACTGTTTTAAATACCCCGGGTACTATTGATTCAGATTATAGGGGTATCGTAAAGGTAATATTAATTAATTTGGGTGAAGAAGAATTTGTTGTACAAAGAGGAGATAGAATAGCTCAATTAGTAATCCAGAAAATATTTTTCCCTGATTTTAAACTTGTAGAGACCTTGGATAAAACCAAAAGAGGTGAAGGTGGCTTCGGGCATAGCGGAGTAAAAACTAGCGGATAGCGAATAAAATTAGTTAGCTAGTTAGTTGGTTACCTGGTTAGCTGGTTTAAGAAAATAGAATTCAGTAGCCAGTAGTCAGAAGTCAGAATAAAAAAATAGAAGTAAGAATAAAGAAAAAGAGTCTATCCATAATAAGTAACACGAGATAGGATTTTATTCTGACTTCTGTATCCTGAATTCTGACTCCCTCTTTCCTAACTGTACGCTCTACGCTAAACGCTATACGCTTGTTTTACTATACGCTAAACGCTGTACGCTGTACGCTATTTTTTCTTTACTATATACTAACGACTATTCACTAACGACTAACTCAGGCGGAGGTATTCAATGACCACTGAACTAATCTTTGGCATGATGGGAGGTCTGGGATTATTTTTATACGGAATGCAGCTGCTTAGTGGTGGCCTGCAAAAAGTTACCGGTGATAGAATACAGAAAATCATGGAATTCTTAACCACTAAACCGGTAATGGGTGTTGCAACCGGGGCTTTGATAACTTCCATTATCCAAAGCAGTAGTGCAACAAGTGTTATAACTATCGGATTAGTTAATGCAGGATTATTAAGTTTAAAACAAGCTGTAAGCGTAATAGCAGGAGCAAACATAGGTACCACCGTAACTGCCCAGATTGTATCTTTTCGTTTAGAGAAATATGCTCTTCCCGCAATCGGTATTGGTTTTATCATCAATTTTTTAGCCAGAAAAAGAAGTTATAAATATTTTGGCCAAATATTACTCGGTTTTGGTATATTATTCTTAGGCTTATACACTATGTCCCATGCAGTAAGACCATTAAGAGATTATGCTCCATTCTTAAGTTTATTAACAAATATTTCTCACAATCCTTTATTGGGTATTGCGGTTGCTGCAATCTTTACCGCTATAATTCAAAGTAGTAGTGCCACTACTGCAATCGTAATTGCTATGTCCATTCAGGGTATAATAGGCATAGAAGCAGCAATCCCCCTTATTCTGGGAAGCAATATAGGAACTTGTTTTACTGCAGGAATTGCCAGCATAGGTAGTTCAATAACCGGGAAAAGAGTTGCTCTTTCTCACCTATTTTTTAATATTGGAGGGGTTATTCTATTTTTATTCTTTATAAATAAGTTCGCATACCTGATATCGTTCACCTCATCAAGTATCCCAAGGCAAATTGCTAATGCTCATACTATATTTAATGTAATTAATGCAGGAATATTACTTCCTTTTCTTTCCTTGTTTGCTAAGCTTGTAGCTAAAATATTACCGGGTGAAGAAATTGTCATTAAGAAAGGACCCATCTTCCTAAATAAAGATATGTTAAATACACCATCCCTTGCTTTGGGTCAGGCAACTAAAGAGCTGGTTAGAATGGGCGAAATGGTTGAAAGTATGTTAAATAAGGTAATGATGTCTTTTATTCAAAATGACCTAAATATCCTAAAAAGTGTATATTTAAAAGAAGAGGTGGTAAATAATTTAGAAAAGGAGATTACCAAATATTTAGTACTAATATCTCAACGGTCGCTTAGCCCTAACCAATCAAAAAGACTAACAGATTTAATGAATATAGTAAATGACATAGAAAGAGTAGGAGACCATGCTGAAAATTTAGCTGAACTTACCGAAGAAAAAATAAATGAAAAATTACCTTTCAGTGAAAAAGCTTTAGATGAACTAAAATTTATGTTTTCAAAAGTTCAAATTTCTTTAAACAAATCAATCTCGGCATTGAAAAATAGAGATATGGCCTTAGCTCGAGAGGTAACCTTAAAAGAAGATGAAATTGATGAAATAGAAAAAAAGCTTCGTGATAATCATATAAATAGGCTAAACAAAGGCATTTGTTATCCCGAATCCGGTGTTGTTTTTTTAGATTTAATAAGTAATTTGGAAAGAATTGGAGACCATGCTAATAACGTTAGTTTAATGGTGATTGACGAATTATCCAGAAGTTAGAAGTTAGAGGAATGTATGTCATTAATATTATTAGGGCTAATACAAGGGTTGACTGAATTTTTTCCGGTAAGCAGTTCCGGTCATTTAGTAATAGCAAAATATTTCTTAAAATTAAATTTACCAGGCGCGGCATTTGAAGCATTCTTACATTTTGGAACAATTGTGGCTGTAGTGGTTCTCTTTAGAAAAGATATTAAGGAATTAGTAATTGCCTTTTTTGACAGTATTTACAAACTATCTCGGGGAGAAAATATATCAAATATTTTCAAAAACAATTCATCATCAAAGCTTGCCTGGTTTTTACTGATCAGCACCATACCGGCAGCAATTATTGGATATACTTTTAGCTCTTATTTTGAAATGCTTTTTGATAAACCTATAATAGCTGCCTTTATGCTAATTATTACGGGGGCTTTACTTTGGGTTGGAAATAAAAAATATTCAAAAGGTACTAAAAATATTTCGAAAATTACTTGCAAAGATGCTATTATAATAGGGATAGCTCAGGCCCTCGCTATTTTTCCGGGGATATCGAGGTCCGGTTTAACTGTTATCGCCGGATTATCAAGAAACTTGGATAGGGAATTTGCGGCAAAATATTCTTTTATACTATCTGTGCCGATTATTTTAGGTGCTTCCATTTTTAAAATGGGAGAGATATCTTCTTTAAATATAAATTTAAATATTCTGATATTATCCGGGTTTATGGCGGCCATTTCCAGTTATGGAGCCATGAAAATATTTATAAAGTTATTAAAAAATCGAAAGATATATTTTTTTTCCTATTATCTTTGGATTATATCTGGTTTAACGATTTGGATATCCTTATCGAGAGGACTTTAATAAATTGAAAATAAAGAAGAAAAATACTAAAAATGAAACTATAAGTATAATAATTATTGCATTTTCTTTGTTATATATTTTCGCCTTTATCTTCACTGACAAAATGGGAATTGTAGGAAAAATAATTTTTCAAACTGCCACTCGTAATATTGGTCTTGGTGCCTACATCTTCCCCCTATTATTATTATGTTTGGGAATTTTAATTCTTTTTAATTATAAACCACCTAATCCTTATCATAAACTCTTCGGTATCAGTTTTTTATTTATTATATTTCTAACCCTTATCCATCTTAGATTACTTTTGCTCGACAATTCATATTCACTGGCAGCAAATGGGGCCGGCGGAGGTTTGCTCGGTTACTATTTTGCCAATTCATTATTCCTTTACTTTGGGTTAAAGGGGGCATATCTTGTTTTAATATCTCTCAGCTTAATATCCGCCTTATTTATAACTGAAGTTTCCTATTTTTATGTATTTAGCAAATGGGGAAATAAAATAAAAATGATATTGAATAATATTTACAATATTTTAAAAAATACCGGAACAAAAATATTTAAAAGTTCAAGGCCTAAAGAAGAACCCGACTATCAAGAATATGAACCAGGTGAAATACCTAAAAAGTTATTAAAACTAAAAAAGATAAAGAAAAAAGAAAAAAAATTAGAAGAAGAAATAATTTTCGATAAAGACTATCGGGGACCCAAACAGGAACCCAAGGCAGACAGATATCAAGTTCCACCTCTATCTTTACTATCTGACTCCTACGCTGAAGATAAAACAGATACCAAATTAAATATTGAGGAAAATGTAAAAACACTCGAAAGAACCTTCACTAATTTTGGAATTAATGCAAAAGTCGTTGGGGTTATCCATGGACCCACTGTTACCCGATATGAAATTCATCCTGCGCCGGGGGTTAAAATATCGAAAATAACCAATTTAAGCAATGATATTGCTTTATCGTTTGCGGTAGCCTCAGTCAGGATAGAAGCACCAATACCCGGTAAAAATGCTGTAGGAATCGAAGTCCCTAACCGCATGAGAATAAATGTGTATTTAAAAGAAATATTGCAAAGTAGTGAATTTCAAAATGGAAAATATAAATTACCCATAGCTTTAGGAATAGACATTGGAGGAAATCCTATAATCGCAGATTTAACCGAACTTCCCCATCTATTAATTGCCGGGGCGACGGGTTCGGGGAAAAGTGTGTGTATCAATAATATAATATTAAGTATTCTTTATAAGCTAAGTCCGGAAGAGGTAAAATTACTAATGATTGACCCAAAAAGAGTAGAGCTAAATATTTACAATGGCATTCCGCATTTATTGATACCCATTATAACCGATGCAAGTCAAGCCATCAAAGTACTAAATTGGTCGATTTCTGAAATGGAAAAAAGATTTAAAATGTTTGCGGAAGCAGGAGTCAGAAATTTAGCCGGCTATAATGAATATGTTAGAAATATTAATGATGATACTGAACCCTTGCCCTATATTGTAATAGTAATAGATGAATTAGCTGATTTAATGTTATCTTCTCCGGTAAAAGCGGAGGAATCGTTATGTAGATTAGCCCAGATGACCAGGGCAACCGGCATACATCTAATAATTGCCACTCAACGTCCTTCTGTAGATATTATTACCGGTTCGATAAAGGTAAATTTCCCTTCCCGAATTGCCTTTGCGGTTTCTACTCAGGTTGATTCAAGGACTATATTAGATGTTAATGGTGCTGAAAAATTATTAGGAAATGGAGATATGTTATTTTCCCCGGTTGGTGCATCAAAACCAATTAGGGCTCAGGGAGCTTTTGTAGTAGAAAAAGAAATTAGAAAGGTGGTATCCTATTTAATGAAGAATTCTCCCTCTCCCGAATATAAGCAGGAAGTGTTAGAATATAAAAAGAGTAAAGGTCTGCTGCGGGAAACAGAAGAAGAGGAAGAGGATGAATTATTCAATGATGCTGTTTCTATTATTATTAATAGCAAACAAGCTTCAATATCAATATTACAGCGAAAGCTTCGAATTGGTTATACCCGGGCAGCCCGGCTGATAGATGTAATGGAGCAGAAGGGAATCGTAGGACCATACGATGGCCGAAATCCAAGAAAAATAATGATTTCTAATGAAGAATACTTAGAGAAATATGATAAATAACTTAGTCGTTAGTCGTTAGTGAATAGTCGTTAGCCAGAAAAACAAGAAAGAAAAAATTAAGAAGAAATTAATCAATTGACCTTTTTCGATTGGCAGATGTCATTCCCGCGGAAGCGGGAATCCAGTACATTTACCCTCACGATTATGAATCGGGCAATTGGTAAATTGGTAAATTGGTAAATTAATTCATTTTTTTTAAAAATAAATAAATATTTTTTTATTTTTAAGCAGGAAAAAGAAAATCTGTGTGGTATTATTATATTAAGGAACAAAAATAGCTAACTATCTTAACACTTATAGAAGAAATCTATTCTTAAGGGGGTGATAGATGAATTATTTTTCTGTCTGCATAAAAGTAAAGTTGTGATTTTAAGTATTTTAAAAATGAAAGGAGATTTCAGAAATGAAAAAGAATGTATTAGTAGTAGTCGCGTTAGTAATAATATTAAGTTTATGCCTTTCTTCGACAGTTTTTTCTGCAGAACCACTTAAAGTTGGCCTAGTATTTGATATTGGTGGAAAAGGTGATAAATCATTTAATGATTCGGCTTCCCGGGGTTTAGCTTGGGCAGCAGCTGATTTTGGAATTAAACGTATTGAATTAGAACCGGGGGTTGATGCAGATAGGGAAGTAAATCTTAGAAACTTAGCCATGATAGGATATGATGTAATAATCGGAGTAGGATTTTTATTTACTGATGCCATATCTACCGTAGCTGATGAATTTCCTGATACTAAATTTGCCATTGTTGATGGATTTATCCCTGATAAGCCTAATGTAATGTCTCTGTTGTTTCCTGAACCACACGGTTCTTTCCTGGTAGGTATGATTGCCGGTATGAAAGCACTGGAAGACGGAAAGGATACAGTGGGATTTGTAGGCGGAATGGATATACCGCTTATTCATGGATTTGAAGCAGGTTACATAGCGGGAGTTGGTTATGTCTATCCTGAATGTAAAGTTCTTTCTGCCTATGCCGGTGATACTCCCGTCGCTTTTGCCGACCCGGTAAAAGGGAAAGAGTTAGCCTTATCACAATACGATAATGGCGCATGGGTTATCTATCATGCTTCAGGCCTAACCGGAGCCGGAGTATATGAAGCCGCTAAAGAAAGAAAAAGATATGTAATCGGAGTAGACTCCAATCAGAACTACATGGGATATATCGAGGAAACCGGAGAAAGTTTTGGTTTAACCAGTATGTTAAAGCAAGTCGATGTTGCAGTATACCTCGCCATAAAAGCAGCGGTTGAGGGTACTTTCAAAGGTGGTATCGAAGTATTTGGTTTAGATAGAACCGTTACCATCGGAGATGTAACCTATTCCGGAGTTGGTTATGCTATCGATAAATACAATGAAGATCTTGTATCTGCAGAAATGATAGCTAAAGTCGAAGAAGCAAAAGCTAAAATTCTAAGCGGAGAAATTGTTGTTCCCACCGAAGTAACTAAATAACATGTTTCGTACAATTATATTGGAGGTATTCTTACAATATTGAATACCTCCAATATATAATATTAAGTGTAAATTATCGAAGGAGGATTTATCAATTGCCTGAGATTGCTTTAGAGATGAAAAATATTACTAAAAAATTTCCTCTTGTAGTAGCTAACGATAAAGTTAATTTTAAAGTTTACAAGGCAGAAATACATGCTTTGGTCGGCGAAAACGGAGCCGGCAAATCAACCCTGATGAGTATCTTGTATGGATTGTATCAAGCCGATTCCGGTGAAATCTTTGTACATGGAGAAAAAGTTAATATCGCCAATCCGAATGTTGCTATCGAT
>JAYEJO010000167.1:0-7779 GCA_034660595.1 Candidatus Caldatribacteriota bacterium | reverse complement strand
GTAATTTTACAAAGTAATAAATAAAAGGAAATTAAAATAATGGAAGCTGTAAATATAAGAAATATCGCCCTTATTGCCCATGTAGACCATGGCAAGACTACTCTGGTAGATGCTATGTTAAGGCAGAGCGGCACCTTTCGGGATAACCAGGAGGTAAAAGAAAGGGTAATGGATTCTAATGATTTGGAAAGAGAAAGAGGGATTACCATACTTTCCAAAAATACCTCAGTCCATTGGCAGGGGGTAAAGATTAATATCGTAGATACGCCGGGCCATGCAGATTTTGGAGGAGAGGTTGAGCGAATCTTAAGAATGGTTAACGGGGTTCTTCTGATTGTAGATGCCTTCGAAGGACCTATGCCTCAAACCAGATTTGTCCTGCGTAAAGCTATGGAATTAAATCTTATTCCTATAGTAGTCATCAACAAAATAGACAGGCCTAATGCCCGTCCTGCTGAAGTTTTAAACGAAATCTATGACCTGTTTATTGAATTAGGGGCTAATGATGAGCAGATAGATTTTCCGGTAATCTATACTTCTGCCCGTTCGGGTTTATCCGGATTTTCTCCTGATTCTTTAGAGGAAAATTTAACACCTCTTTTTTCAACTATTTTAAAATATATACCCGCTCCTTCAGTGGAATACAATTCTCCTTTGCAATTATTGATTACCAATCTTAATTATGATGATTATGTGGGAAAGATAGCAATTGGGCTTATTAGCCGGGGGGAAATTAAGGAAGGGGAAACAGTCACTTTAATCAAGCGGGATAAAAGTCAGATATACAGCAAGGTTGTAAAGCTTTACCTTTTTGAAGGATTAGGAAGAAAAGAAGTAAAGAGAGCTGAGGCCGGAGAGATTGTGGCTGTAGCGGGAATTAGTGAAGCTAATATTGGAGAGACAATAGCTTGCAGAGAAAAACCTGAGGCCTTATCTAAAATAAAAATAGATGAACCTACTTTGGCTGTAGATTTTACTGTCAATAACAGTTCTTTTGCTGGTCGGGAAGGGAAATTTGTCACCTCCCGCCATTTAAGAGAGCGTCTTTTTAAGGAAGTTGAAACCAACGTGAGCCTTAGAGTCGATGAAGCAGAATCGACAGATACTTTTCATGTTTCAGGAAGAGGAGAGCTTCATCTTTCGATTCTTATTGAAAAGATGCGCCGGGAAGGGTACGAATTTCAGGTTTCCAAACCCAAGGTTATTTTTAGAAATATTAAAGAAGAGAAATGTGAACCCATAGAGCTTATGACCTGTGACATTCCCAAAGACAGCTTAGGAGTAGTTATGGAAATTTGCGGGAAGAGAAGGGCAGAGTTGGTTAATATGGTTGAATTTTCTTCTGATCAATTACGGCTTGAATTTGAAATTCCGGCCAGGGGGTTGATTGGTTTTCGGGATGAATTTCTTACCAAAACAAAAGGTAAAGGGATAATGCATCATCTCTTTCTTGATTATCAGCCGTACAAGGGGCTTGTCCCCACTCGTTCTCGAGGAGTATTAATTGCCTATGAAAGCGGAATAACCAGTACCTATGGTCTTCATAATGCTCAAGGGAGAGGAACGCTATTTGTAGGTCCGGTTACAGAAGTTTACCAGGGGATGATTGTAGGAGAAAATAAGAGAAGTGATGATATGGAAGTTAATGTATGCAAGAAAAAGCAAGTTACCAATATGCGTGCAAGCGGTTCAGATGAAGCCTTGCGTTTAGAGAAACCCCGTCAGTTTTCTTTGGAACAGGCCTTGGATTATATTCAGGAGGATGAATTGTTGGAGATTACTCCTTCTAATATTCGTCTGAGGAAAAAGCTTTTGGACCATCATTCTCGTCTTCAGCGGGTTAAAGGTTTAAAGGTTGGTTAATATATAAAAAAGGGGATAAGTAAGACCTCTGTTGTTCCCTGTACCTGTTTTAGTTTTTTCTTTCTAATAATCCAATAATACCGGATAAAATTATAACTGTCGAGAGGAAACAGGCAGCAACTCCGATGAACATTGCTCCGCCCAGGCTACCAAACCCACGCCAGATGGAAAATATCGGGGGGCCGAAGACTAACATTAGAAGAGCTGATCCAATAGTTACAGTTTATAATTTTAATAAAATTCACCGAACTCATCAGAAAAATGTTTATGCCAAACTTCATCTTTTAGTAGCTCATAAACATTAAATACAATTGGGCAAACAGAACAATTACCGATTACACCCATTAATCGGGAAGTAAAATTCTTTTTAAGGAGATAAGGGTAGGATACACAATCTTTAGGACGATAATTAATAGGTATAGAACATAAATTATTTTTTAGTAAAGGACAAGGTCTTTTCTTAAATGTAAATTTTTTGGAATCCAAATCCGAATCTTTTGTCAAGTACTGATCTTTTAATTGTTCAATAGAAATTTCTAAATATTTAGATAATTTTTTTAAATCTTCCTGATCTAAAACTGCATTAAGTTCTTTACAGCAATTTGCACAAGACTCACAATCAATTTTTGAAGCTACCTGGTGATACAATCTATGAACTATTGAATCTATTTTTTTCGAAGGAATATCACATACTTTTAAGAAAGATCTAAATTTCCAATTTTCATCTTCTTTCTCTTCTGACAATTTTTTAATTCTATTTAAATCTGTTTCCATAATTAATCACCACCTTTTACAAAAATATTTATTCTCTTTCGCCTGACTTTTTAATTAACCAGATTTTCACTTTTGTAACAGTCGTTCTTTGATTTAGTGGTAAAAATTTAGTCAAATCTTTTTTAATTTCCCAATCTGGCATTTCTTTGATAATATTCATCATTTTTTTAAAAATGGTTTTATATATTCGGTTTTTTGTATTCTACCGTAGCGGTGATTTTGTTCCCGAATTGCCTTAAGTCGGTGATATTACCCATACGAAAATATTCCATCCCACGTTCAAAAGAAGTTTCATTGCATAATTTTCTTATATCTTCCATTGATAACATCATTCTTTTTAATCCTTTAGCTTTTTATAGGATTTTTATAATTTTTACAATATAACAACTTTTCTTTTGTGTCAAATCAAAAATATAGTATCGAGTTAAGAAAGCGAAAGAAAAGAATAGTTATCGCTTTTGTTTTTCCAATCTTTTTTCGTTCTTTTTCTTCACGCGATACTCGATACGCAATACGCAATACGAATATAATTTGTTCACTTGACAAGTTCTTCGTCACCAAAGTATAATATGTTAACAAAACTATTAATTAAGTGTGCTTAGCCCCATGAAATATAATGATATAAAAAAAATAAATAAATTATACTTTACTTACCAGGATGTAGCAAAAAAATTATCCATATCCGAAGATTCTGCGCGGGTATTGTGTACCCGATACGTAAAACAAAAATACCTTATCCGGCTAAAAAGGAACTTCTACACATTGAAAGAAAGATGGGATAATATTACTTCAAATCAAAGGCTGGAACTGGCCAACATTCTTCAGGTCCCATCTTATATCTCCTTAATGACCGCTCTTTCCTTTTATGAATACACTACTCAGGTTCAACAGAAATTTATTGAATCCATCTCCTTATACCGGACCTTCACCAAAGATATTGAAGGGACCGTATTTAATTATAGTAAAATAAAAAAAGATTTATATTTTGGCTTTTTTAAAAAAAACAATATATTTATCGCTTCCCCTGAAAAAGCATTTATAGATTCCCTTTATTTAAACTATTTAGGAAAATACAATTTAGATGTAAGTTCGCTAAATTTAGAGAAAATAAATAAAGAGGTTTGTGAAAATATACTAAAGAAATATTCATCCAAATTTAAAATATATTACCAGAGGTATATAGAATGAATGATTTAATCCAGCAAGAGATTTTTGAAATAGAAGTATTAGCTTGGCTTAAGAACAAAGGATTTCTCCGCAATATGATCTTTGGCGGAGGGACCATGCTGAGACTTTGTTATGGTCTGAAAAGATATTCGATTGATCTGGATTTTTGGACATACCGGGTTGATAAGATAGACCAGTTTTTTCTAAATTTAAAAGATTCTTTAAAAGCAGATTACGATTTAACTGATGCACAAAATAAATACTACACCCTGTTGTTTGAAATTAAAAAGGTGCCATATCCCCGAAAATTAAAAATAGAGATAAGAAAAGAAAATAAAGAAAATGATTTTCGGGAAACAATTGCTTACTCCCCATATTCTAACCGGCAGGTGTTGCTTAAATCTTTCACCTTAGAGCAGATGATGAAAAATAAGATGGGAGCCCTTTTAGACAGAAAAGAAATAAGAGATGTATTTGATATAGAATTTTTAATCAGAAAGGGCGTTAATATTTCAGCAAATTATGAAGAATTAAAAAAGATTAAAGAAATTATTGAAGGTTTTAAAAAAAGAGATTACTATGTAACTTTAGGTTCTCTTTTAGATGATGATACCAGAGAATATTATAAGAAAGATAATTTTACATATTTATTGGGTATTATCGATGAATGTCTTTCTCGCAAATAAAATTTTGTTTTTCTCTGTTTTTAAAGAGCCCGGTACTTTAGTCATCTCATGGTAAATAGGCTAAAGAAAATTCCAGATTTATATTTATTGAAGTTGACTTAATATGATATAATTACAAAAATAATAAATGAGTAAGAGGGGGGAGATAAGTAGAAAAATATCAAAATATTAATCAATAAAAGATATAAAAGATAGATTATTAAATGGAGTAAATAAAAATAATATTGTTTTTTTATGGAGGTTAAAAATAATAGAAATGCTCCCCAAGAAATTGATTAAAGAAGACAGGTTTACAAGAGAGACCGAATACAAACTTTCAGAAAAAGAAATCTGTAAAGCCTTTCTAAAGGAATATAATAAAAAGAATAAAAATAATTATCGTTTTGTCAGGCCGGGTGATCCTATTAAAGGAGAACCTTCTTGTATTTGTACAGAGAATTTGAATATCGAAATTACCCCGGTATATTACAATAAAGAAGAAGCAAAAGCAGCCTGGGGGTTAGTTAAATTAATGAAGAAACGGAAGAAGGATAAAGAAAATAATCATAAGCATAAAGACAAAAAAGATTATTTAACCAATGCGAACCAGATGTTTTGCGATTCTTTAAATGAGCGGATAAATAGTAAAAATGAAAAAAAATATAATCATACCGGTAAATTTTTTTTAATTATAGAAGAGGGAATAGGGTTAACCGAAAAGGAAGCAGTGGAGTATTATATTAATCAGGGTAAAAAATTTACTAACAATATTTTTAACGAAATCTGGCTGATGTTGCAGTCAGCAGGGCATTATAGAATATATTTACTGGATGAAAAATAATTTCTTTTTGGTTAAAACCAACGATAGTTGATAGTTGGTTTTCTTGGAAAAGAGAGAAAGAAAAAAAGTTATAGCCTGGTTATAAGTTATAGCCAGGCTATAACTTTTAATTTTCTGGTGTTTTTACAAATAGAAGAGGGAATACGATATCACTCAGGCAGCAGGGTATCCAAACAGAGAGAAATAAAAAAATAAAAATACCGATATAGGTAAACCAGTTCAAAGTTTGTCCCAAAGCCATAATAATATGAAAGAGTGAAGCCCAGGTACTGAGGAGGACATGACCAAAGTGAGGGAACTTTGTAGAGGGCTTTAGATAAGCTATTCCAATACCGAATAAGGCTAAGGGATTGACCAGCCACCATTTTTCAATAAAACCCAAATGAATTTCTCGATGGGGCAGATTGAGCAAAATTTCACCCAGATAGGGGATTACCGAATCACTTAAGGTAGCTATCCCGACAGAACCCACATAACCAATGAGAATCAAAATCCACATATTACATTTCTTTTTATTGGGATAACATTGATAAAAATTATACATAGAAGCAGTAACCAGTGCACTTAAAAAAACATGGATAGGGTGAAAGGTATAAAAAATGTTATAGGCAGATTCGGAGGGTAGTTTTTGTAAAAATATTATCATAATTATTCCGGTAGCAGCTCCCAGAGCAGTAAAAGGCATATGTTCTTTTAATTCTTTAAAGATTTGTTTATACATTTCTTCCCCCTGTTTTTTGAGCCAAAAAATATTTGGTGAGTAGGGTGTAAAGGCAATAAATTTTTTTAATTAGGTTATAATAATATGTTATACTTATAAAAGTAGAGAAGTCAATAAATTTCTCGATAATCTCTAATTTTTATGGGCAAAATTAAATAACCGAAGAAGAAAAGAGGAAACAGAGATTGTGAAGATTGGATGCCATATTTCCATCGCCGGGGGAATAGATAGTTCTGTGAAGAGGGCAGAAGAATTAGGATGCAGTACTATGCAGATATTTTCTAAGAATGCATCCACCTGGCGGGAGAGGATTTTAAAAAAGGACGAAGTAGAAAACTTTAGAGAGAATTTAAAAAATTCTAATATTAACCCCGTTTTTATTCACACCTCTTATCTTATTAATTTGGCTTCCCCTTTAGATGAACTTTACTCCAAATCAATTAATGCATTTATTGAAGAGATGAAAAGAGCAGACCTTTTATTACCTGACCCTTACCTAATTATTCACCCGGGGGCTCATACCGGAGCAGGGGAAGAATATGGGATTCAGAGGGTAATCAGAGCCCTTAATATTATTTTAGAGAAAAGTGCAGATTTAAATTTAAAGACGATGATATTATTAGAAGATACTGCTGGCTCAGGTACACATTTAGGTTATACTTTTTACCAGTTAAAGAGGATGATGGAAGGGGCGAAAGATAAAAAGAGAATAGGAATTTGTTTTGATACCTGTCATGCTTTTTCAGCAGGATATGACCTTTCGCATCAAGAAGGAATTAAGCAGACCTTAGAAGAGTTTGAAAAATATATTGGTTTAGATAAGTTAAAGGTGATACACCTTAATGATTCAAAATTTCCTTTGGGTTCACGAAAAGACAGGCATATGCATATTGGAAAAGGTTATATAGGGCTGGAAGGCTTTAGAGTGTTAGTGAATCATAAATATCTAAAAGACCTGCCTTTTATTCTGGAGACCCCCAAACACGACGAAAAAGATGATCTAAAAAATATTAATTTAGTAAAAAGTTTATTTGCACCAGGGGACGGTTCTCTGGTGCAGATGTGAGGTTTAAGTAGATGCCGGTAGAAAAAATATTAAATGAATTAAAAAAATATAATAAGGTCAGTTCCCGCTTTACTGACTGGAGACATATTCCGGCTAAATCCGGAATTTATGAGGAGTTTCCGGAGTGGATAGAGGATAGACTGGTAAGGATTTTAAAAGAGAAAGGCATCAGTAAACTTTATTCTCATCAGGCTTCCGCCCTGGGATTTATCAGGAACAAGAAGAATGTAGTAGTAGTTACCCCTACCGCCTCAGGCAAGACTCTCTGTTATAATCTGCCGGTATTAGATTCTATTTTAAAAGATGAAAATAGCCGGGCTATTTATCTGTTTCCCACCAAAGCTTTATCTCAAGACCAATTGACTGAATTGTATCAATTGGTATCGGCTTTAGATGAGGGGATTAAAACCTATACCTATGATGGAGATACTCCGTCTTCAGCCCGGCAGGCGATTCGCAAGAAAGGGCATATTGTGGTAACTAATCCGGATATGCTGCATTTAGGGATATTACCTCATCATACCAAATGGATGGATTTTTTTGGAAATTTGAAATATGTGGTAATCGATGAGATTCATATTTATCGGGGAGTATTTGGGAGCCATCTGGCCAATGTAGTAAGGAGATTGAAGAGAATCTGCCGATTTTATGGCTCGAGCCCTCAATTTATCTGCTGTTCGGC
>JAYEJO010000166.1:6380-7813 GCA_034660595.1 Candidatus Caldatribacteriota bacterium | reverse complement strand
CGCGTATTGCGTGAAGGAAAATAAAATTCAGAAATTAAATCAACACATGGTACATACTGAAGAAGGGAAAATAAAAAGAAAAAGCCAGAAGTCAGAAAAAGGGGCGTATTATATAAAAAATAAAAATTTTTATCAAATTTTGATTAAAAAAAGAGGATTTTTAAAATTTTTGTAGAATTAATTATATATAAAGATAATATACATCTAAATTCAAACTCGAAGAAAGGATGGCAAAAAAGTGAAAGCTTTGTTATTTGGAGAAATTCTCTGGGATATTATAGATGGTAAACCTTATATTGGCGGCGCCCCCTTTAACCTTGCTGCTCATCTGACCAAAATGGGACTTAAATCAACACTTATTTCTTCTGTGGGCAAAGATACTCTGGGCAGAAAAGCTCTAAAGGAAATTAAAAAAAGGAGTATTGATTCTACTTTTATCCGGATACATCCCCATTTGCCCACCGGGATTGTGGAGGTAAGTCTGGACGAAAGAGGTCATCCTACTTATCTAATAAAAGAAAATGTTGCCTGGGATAATATTGCTTTAAATCAAGATTTAACCGATAGTTCAGCCAAAAATAAATGGGAGGTATTCTGTTTTGGGACTTTAGCTCAACGGACTAAAGAAAATCGGGAAGTGCTCAGCCAAATCATCTCCCAAGTACGCCCTCATCAGGTATTTTACGATGTAAATTTGAGGCAAAATTATTACCAAAAGGAATGGATTGAAAGATCCTTGTGCCAGAGCTCAATAGTAAAAATGAATGATAGGGAGGCCCTTGTTCTGTCTGAGCTCCTCTTCGAACAAACATTAAAACAAGAAAAACTTGCCGAGCTTATTTGCCGGGAATATGACCCTTCTATTGTCTGTATTACTCATGGAAAGAATGGCTCATCTGTTTATAGTAATGGCAAGTTAGAAAAGGTGCCAGGTATAAATGGACCGGTAGCCGACACCGTAGGAGGAGGGGATAGTTATAGTGCAGGTTTTTTATTTTCTTATTTATGCGGGACCAGCATGTATGAGGCAGCAGAGTTTGCGGAAATAGTAGGTAATTTTGTAGTGTCCCAATCCGGGGCAGTACCTAAATACCCCAAATGGCTGGAAAAAGAAATAGAAAATTTAAAAAGGAGGATAAAGCTATGAAATTAGAGAGTCTTGAATTTGAAAACAATGGATTTATTCCGGAAAAATTTACCTGTGATGGTGAAGATATTAACCCCGGTTTGATTATTGAGGACATACCGGAAGGGACTAAAAGGTTAGCATTAATTATGGATGATCCCGATGCACCGATGGGGACCTGGGTGCATTGGGTGGTATTTAATATCCACGTTACTGATGTTATAGAGGAAAATACAGTTCCGGGCACTCAAGGGATTAATGATTTCCGGAAATTAGAGTATGGAGGCCCTTGCCCGCCTTCAGGGAC
>JAYEJO010000166.1:2377-6280 GCA_034660595.1 Candidatus Caldatribacteriota bacterium | reverse complement strand
CTGCTACCAGAGAGCACTATAATAGAATAGAGAAAGTCTGGAAGGAAACCATATAATCAGCTTGAGAGTGAGAGATTAATTTTTAAAAATATTTTTCCGGTAATGAAAGAAAGTTCCTCCCCTTTACGTATAAATAAGTGAATGACAAAAAAATTGTCAACAAACAAAAAATTTAAGGAGGAACGAATAGAATGAAAAGTTCAAGAAATTTAAAAGTAGGAGTAACTCTGCTGGTCGCAGCACTGGCAATAGGAGTTTTTGCCCTCGTCGTTTGGGCAGATGGTAATGGAACATATGGAATGAGAGGGGGCTCCAAGGGAAACATTGAAACCCCCAGATATGGTATGCAAAGCAAAGAGGTTTCTAACCAGGGGCAAACTCAAGATTGCGAAGGGTGTGAAGACTGTGTAGAAGGCCAGGGGAATGGAACGGGTCGAAGAGCAGATGCACCCGATGATGATGGTGATGGTATCCCCAACGGACAAGATTCGGATTATGAATCTATTTGTGATGATGAATGTGACGGCACCTGTGACAGTGAACCTAAAGGCACCGGTATGAGAAGAAATTCTCCTGATAATATTTCCGGATTGCAGGCTCATGTAAGCGGGATGGAAATGAAGACCATGACCATTGAAGAGATTGCTGCTCTCTGGGGAGTAGATGCTGGCGACTTATTAGATGGAATTACGAATGAATTCGAATTTACCCAAGAATACGGTATTAGCAGCACCATAGATGATCTAAGGGGAGAATATAGATTTTTTCCTTATCAGATAATGGAGATTGCAGAAAGACTTAAAGCAACATCAACTGAATAAATTCTTAACCATCAAAATAAAGTAGATAATTTTAATCAACTGGAGATAACTCCCTTACTGATAAGAGTGAGGGAGTTATTTTTTTAGTGAAAAAATTTTTAAAAATAAAGTTGACAAAATGATACAATTATAGTATCATAATAAAAATAAAGAGTAAATTTTTAAAGCCAAATAAATTATTATTAAGATCAAAAGCTTAGAGGAAAACTGACAAGTGAAATTAATTACCAGGAACACTGATTATGCAATACGGGCACTGTGCTGTATTGCGGAAAGCAAAAAAGAGTTGCTTTCAGCTGACCAGTTAGTTAAAAGTTTAGATATGCCCCGACCTTTTTTAAGAAAAATACTACAAATTCTAAATAAAGAAGGATTGCTTAATTCATCTAAGGGCAAGGGCGGCGGTTTTGCTTTAACCGTATCTCCAGGGAAAATAACTTTAATCGATTTGATGAAAATATTTCAGGGACCGATAAAATTAAATGAGTGCACATTTAAAAAAAAAGTTTGTCCTAATGTAAAAGATTGCCTTTTGAAGAAAAAGATAGATGAAATAGAAAAAGAAGTAATATTGAGATTGAAAGCCATTACTCTCGAGTCTTTATTAATAAAATAAAAAATAGAAAGGAGGTGTATATTATGTTAAATGAGAAAATGGTTAAAAGTATAAATCATCAAATAAATAGGGAACTTTATTCTGCCTATCTATATATTTCTATGGCTTCTTATGCTGATGCTGAAGGATTAAGTGGGTTTGCCAACTGGTATAAAATTCAGGCAAAAGAAGAAGAGTTTCATGCGGAAAAGATGTACAATTATGTAAATCAACAAGGGAGCAGGGTATTATTAGAGGGAATTGAACAACCACCAACAGAATTTTCTTCTATAGTTGACTTATTTGAAAAGACCTTGGAGCACGAAAAAGGAGTTACTGCTATGATTAATGATTTAGTTAAATTAGCCAGGGAAGAGAATGATTATGCTACCGAGTCTTTTTTGCAATGGTATGTAACTGAACAGGTTGAAGAAGAAGCAAGTCCTACTGAGATTATTCAGAAATTAAAATTTGTCGGGGAAGACGGCAGAGGTCTTTTGATGATTGATAAAGATTTAGCTGGTCGAGTATTTACTGTTCCTGCGGCAACAGAACAGTAAAATATTTGAAAAAAGTTGCCAAAATATAAAATTTATAAGGAGGATTTAAAAATGGAAAATAGAATGGAAGAAAAATTCCCTTTAATTGGAGATAAGTTACCTGAGATAGAAGTGCAGACAACGCACGGGAAGATGAAATTGCCTAATGATTATTCGGGTAAGTGGCTTGTTCTATTTAGTCATCCGGCAGATTTTACACCAGTTTGTACTACTGAATTTGTAGCTTTTGCTAAGAGGCATGAAGAATTTAGAAAATTAAATTGTGAACTTATTGGGCTCTCTATAGATCAGGTATTTTCTCATATCAAATGGATAGAATGGATTAAAGAAGAATTAGATGTGGAAATTCAATTTCCGGTAATTGCCGATGATACCGGAAACGTAGCTAAAAAATTAGGAATGATTCATCCCGGAGCAGGGACCAGTACTGTTAGAGCCGTTTTTCTCGTTGACCCCAAAGCGGTAATCAGATTAATATTATTCTATCCTGGTTCAGTAGGGAGAAATATGGATGAAATTTTAAGAGTAGTTAAAGCATTTCAAGTTTCGGATAAGAATGGAGTGGCTATACCTGCTAATTGGCCAAACAATGAATTAATAAAAGACGAAGTGATAGTTCCTCCACCTACCGATATAACAACTGCTCATAAAAGATTGGAAAGTAAAGAATTTAAGTGTTATGATTGGTGGCTTTGTCATAAAAAAATAGAAGAATAGGGGAGAATTAAATGACTAAAAAATTAGAAATTTATAAATGTGAGATTTGCGGAAATATTGTAGAGGTATTACATGAAGGAACTGGTGCTTTAGTCTGTTGCGGGCAAGAAATGAAACGAATGGAAGAACAAACTGCTGACCAGACTACTGAAAAACATGTGCCTGTAATAGAAAAAAATCCCGATGGAATTAAGGCAATGGTCGGCTCGACACTGCATCCCATGGATGAGAAACACTATATTGAGTGGATCGAAGTAGTTACCGAAAAAGGGGTTTCCCGAAAATTTTTAAAGCCGGGTGATAAACCGGAATCTCTATTTAAAGATGTAGAAGGATTAGAAAAGACTAGAGAATATTGCAATATACATGGATTATGGACAAGTAAAGAAGGCAAATAGTATTGTAATTGCAAATACATATAGAGACTTATGCTTTTTAAATTGTAGGGGCGTATTGCTATACGCCCCATGTCCCTTAGTTTTTCAAAAGGAGATAAGTAAATGGATTTGAAAGCACTTCATGATATTAGTTATGGTATTTACATAGTTAGTTCGAAAAAAGAAGACCGAATAAATGGGCAGATTGCTAATACAGTTTTTCAGACAACTTCAGAGCCTGCTACTATTGTTGTTTGTATTAATAAAAAAAATTTAACCTATGAGTTTATTGCTAAAAGTAAAGTTTTTTCCGTTTCGGTATTAGAACAGGAAACAGATATGAAATTTATCGGAAAATTTGGTTTTAAATCCGGAAGAGATGAAGACAAATTTAAAGGAGTAAATTATAAAATTGGGGTAAGCGGTTCACCCATAATTATGGAAAAAACTTTAGCTTTTATGGAGGCAGAAGTAATTAGGGAAATGGATGTGGGTACCCATACGCTATTTGTAGGAAAAGTTGTTGAAGCAGAGAATATTAAAAAGGCAAAACCATTGACTTATGATTATTACCATAAAGTGAAAAGAGGCGTATCTCCCAAGACCGCCCCAACTTATATTCCGAAAAAGGAAAAATTAGAAAAAGAAATAAATAAAGAAAAAGAAAAAAAGGAGTTAAGTAAAATGACAAAATATAAATGTACAGTGTGTGGTTATATTTATGAACCTGAAAAAGGCGATCCCGATTCAGGAATAGACCCGGGGACTCCCTTTGAAGATATACCCGATGATTGGGTATGTCCGATATGCGGTGTAGGTAAAGACGATTTTGA
>JAYEJO010000166.1:0-2277 GCA_034660595.1 Candidatus Caldatribacteriota bacterium | reverse complement strand
ATATTTTGGTTGAAGAATTAATGAGAAATGATATAACTGTGAAACCCTTTAATCTTATTAAGACTGATATAGGCGAATTAGCTATGGCTTTAGTAGATGCCGCTACCATTGTAGTTGCTTCACCTACAGTGTTAACCGGCGCACATCCCCAGGTAGTTTCAGCAGTTTATCTGGCTAATGCCTTAAGGCCCAAATTAAAATATGCTTCGGTTATTGGTTCTTATGCATGGGGAGGTAAAATGCTGGAAAATATTAGCGGAATGATAGGCAATTTAAAAGTAGAGATTCTTTCCCCGGTAATAATAAAGGGTTATCCCCAAGAAGAGGATTATAACTCTTTAATAAAATTAGCCGGTGAAATAGCAGAAAAACATAAAAATCTATAAGTGATTGTATCCCCCCCCCTCTGTCATTCCCACGAAAGTGGGAATCCAGGAGTGAAGGATAAGGTGGATTTTTGCTCTCACAGGAAAGAAAAAGAAATATTTTAGGAGGACTAAAAATGAAAGATTTAAAAGGGACAAAAACTGAAAAAAATTTAATGGAAGCCTTTGCCGGGGAATCTCAGGCCAGAAACAAATACGCTTATTTTGCATCTGTTGCTAAGAAAGAAGGATATGAACAGATTGCCTCTATTTTTTTGGAAACAGCTGAAAATGAAAAGGAACATGCCAAACTTTCTTTTAAAAAATTAGCAGGAATCGGAAGTACTATTGATAATTTAAAAGCAGCAGCAGCCGGTGAAAATTTCGAATGGACGGAAATGTACCCCCGTATGGCTAAAGAAGCGAAAGAAGAGGGGTTTGAAGAAATCGCCAGGATGTTTGAGGGAATCGCCGAAATTGAAAAGGGGCACGAAGAACGTTATCGAAAACTGCTAAAAAATATAGAAGAGGATAAAGTTTTTAAAAAAGAAGAAAAGACTGTCTGGAAATGCCGAAATTGCGGCAATATCTATGAAGGGGCTGAGGCACCAGAAGTCTGCCCGGTATGCAAGCACCCCCGGGCTTATTATGAAGTAAAAGTTGAAAATTATTAGTGGTTAAATAGTAAAATTAATCTTAGTTTTTTACAAGAAGGAGGAAAAAAATGAGTATGTTTTGTTATCAATGTCAGGAGACCGCTAAAGGAATCGGCTGCACCAAGAGAGGGGTTTGTGGTAAAAGCGATGATCTGGCTAATATGCAGGATCTATTAATTTATCTGTTAAAAGGGATATCAATATTTAGTGTTCCAGCTCGAAAATTGGGGGTAGAAAATGAAAAAATAGATCAATTTATCTTTAATTCTCTGTTTATGACTATTACAAATGCCAACTGGGATAAGACGGTCTTTATTGAAAAGATTAAAGAGGGAATAAAATTAAGAGAAGAAATCAAAAACCAACTTTTAAAAGCAGGAGGGACACTTCCTAAAAATTTACCTAATTGTGCTACCTGGAAAGCAGAAACCGAAGTAGAATTTGAAACTAAAGCTAATTCTTCCGAAGTAGGAGTATTGGCTACTGAAAATGAGGATGTACGTTCTTTAAGAGAATTGTTAACCTATGGTTTAAAAGGGATAGCTGCCTATGTAGAACATTCCTTTAACCTGGGTTATGAGAACGAGGAACTTCATGCCTTTATACAGAGAGCATTAGCTGCCACTATGGATGATAGCCTTTCTGTCGATGATTTAGTTGGTCTTGTGTTGGAATGCGGTAAATACGGAGTAGATGCTATGGCTTTACTGGACAAAGCTAATACCGAAACTTATGGAAACCCGGAAATTACTAAAGTAAATATTGGTGTAAAAAATAATCCGGGAATACTAATTAGTGGTCATGATTTAAAAGATATGGAAGAATTATTGGAGCAGACCGAAGGAACCGGAATCGATGTTTATACTCATGGTGAGATGCTGCCGGCTAATTACTATCCTGCTTTTAAGAAGTATAAACATTTTGTAGGAAATTATGGTAATGCCTGGTGGAAACAGAACGAAGAGTTTGAAAAATTTAATGGCCCTATACTTATGACTACTAATTGTCTTATTCCTCCCCGGGATAGCTATAAGAATCGAGTATTCACCACCGGAACAGTTGGATATACAGGAATGAACCATATTCCGGATAGAAAGGATGGCAAGCCTAAAGATTTTTCTGAGATTGTTGAAATGGCGACGAAATGTCCTCCTCCTATTGAAATTGAAAAAGGAGAAATTGTAGGAGGTTTTGCCCATAGTCAAGTAATTGCTTTAGCTGATAAGATAGTAGAGGCAGTTAAGAGCGGAGCTATC
>JAYEJO010000165.1:0-1734 GCA_034660595.1 Candidatus Caldatribacteriota bacterium | reverse complement strand
AGGCAGGAATAAAATTCTTAAGTTTTAAATTTACCACTTCTCATAATGAAAACGAAGTAAAAAAATTCTTAGCCAACACAGATATCGTGATAACCTCTCCGGGGAGAAAGAACGAAGTAAAAAAAATGATTTCTCCCCAAATTCCCCTCATTGAATTTGTTTATGTTCCCGATAAAGGTTCTATGAGTATGTTAAAATTAGCTATTTTAGATATTAAAAGAGAAGGAGGCATATCAGAAAAGATATGAAGCAAAAAAATTTATTTGAAGTTTACCAAAGCAATTCAGTAAAGATATCAGTTCGCAGAGAATGGTGTAAATCATGTGGTATCTGTATCGAATTTTGTCCCAAAGATGTATTAGTCCCTGATAATGAGCAGAAGCCTATCCCTGAAAATATTGATGCTTGCATAAAATGTGGTCTTTGTGAATTAAGATGCCCGGATTTTGCTATTACCGTGGAAGGAGTGGAGAAGAAAGATGAATAATCTAAAAAGGAAAAAAAATATAAAATTATTACAGGGAAACGAAGCCTGTGCCGAAGGTGCATTATTAGCCGGAGTTAAATTTTTTGCCGGTTACCCCATAACTCCTTCTTCGGAAATAGCCGAAAATATGGCGCGTAAATTACCTAAAATTGGCGGAAAATTTATACAGATGGAGGATGAAATTGCCAGTATGGCAGCGGTAATTGGTGCTTCTATAACCGGACTAAAATCTCTGACTGCTACTTCTGGTCCCGGAATGTGCTTGAAACAAGAAAATTTTGGTTTTGCCATCATTAACGAAATACCCTGTGTAGTAGTTAATGCTCAAAGAGGAGGACCGAGCACCGGGTTACCCACTAAACCCTCTCAGGGTGATATGATGCAGGCAAGATGGGGGACTCATGGAGATCATTCCATTATAGCTCTTGCTCCCTCTACAGTTAGTGAAATACTTACTCTTACTATAAAGGCATTTAATTTTAGTGAAAAATATAGAACCCCGGTTATTTTACTTCTTGATGAAGTAATTGCCCACATGCGGGAAAAGGTAGAGATACCTGCTCCGGAAGATATTGAAGTGATAAACCGAAAAAAACCCACTGTTCCTCCCGAAGAATACTTACCATTTAAACCGGATGAAGACGGAGTTCCGCCCATGGCTAATTTCGGTGAAGGCTATCGTTACCATATTACTGGTTTAGTTCACAGTGAAAAAGGTTTGCCAATTTCTGATTCTCAACAAATAGATCATTTTATAAGACGAATAAATAATAAAATTGAGAAAAATATTAAGGATATTTTAATATATGAAGAATATTTATTAGATGATGCTAAAGTTGCTTTAATTGCCTATGGTTCAGTGGCAAGAGCTGCCGAGAGAACGGTAAAATTAGCCCGAGAAGAAGGGTTAAAAGTAGGTTTATTAAAATTATTAACTATTTGGCCTTTCTGTTTTGAAAAAGTAAACAAGCTGGCTCAGCAGGTAGATTTAATTATAGTTCCGGAAATGAATTTAGGTCAAATGGTTTTAGAAGTAGAAAGAGCATCCCAGGGAAAATGTCGGGTTGTGCCTTATGGCCGGGTAGATGGTGAATTAATTAATCCTATAGAGATATTAGGAAAGATTCGGGAGGAGATAAGGAAATGAAGACGGTAATTAATAATTATATTAGAGAAGAAATGTTTCCCAATATATGGTGTCCGGGATGTGGAAATGGTATTGTATTAGGCGGTATAATACGAGCTAT
>JAYEJO010000164.1:0-1740 GCA_034660595.1 Candidatus Caldatribacteriota bacterium | reverse complement strand
GTTATTAAGATACATTTTAAACCATATACCATCAGAAGGGGCAGTAATGAGACCAGGATTATAAAGAAACTCTCCCGCTCTCTTGGGACAGAGTTGCTATCCCATCGGCTGCAGGATGATTCTATGAGAACTATGCAGAGATTGGCAAAGGACAGGCTAAACGCATTTAATATACTTGCAGATTCTTTGCGTAATGCTATTACAAAATCTGCCTTGATTTTTTCTCTTATTAAACAGGAAATAGGGTATCTGAGGGAACAGTGGGAAAAGCTGCTTTTAGAAAACCGAAAAGAGAAGAACATGAAGGCAGAGGCTATTAAAGAATTAAATGATATCTTGATGTCCATAGGGGAGAAATATGAAGACCTCGGAAAAAATTTAGTAGCTACTCAGAATAAATTTCTTAAGCTTTCCCTACCGGCTGAAAAAGGGGAAAATTGGGTGAATATGCAGATAAAAGAGAGGTGGAATGATTTGCTCAATAAATTCCCCCATGATGATCAAAGGGAAAGATTGGTCTGGGGAAACATAGATAAACTAAAAAAGTCACTTTATTTTGGGCAAAATCCAGATATAATTGCCGGTTACAAAGAAATTCCAGAGGAGATTAAGCGAGAGTGGGTTAATCTTATTTATAGCAATGATGATAGTTTTAATAATTCGTCTCTTGATAGGTTAATAAATATACTGGATAATTCCGACATTAATATACCTTATCAGGAAAAGTCAAGAAAGTCCTTGAAACAACTCAAGGCCCTTAGAGATACTATGCACCAGCTTGAGCGAAATACCAATTTTCTTCTATACCAGGTTCTTAACGGGGGTGATGAGGGATTGGTTTTAGAAAATACAAATGGAATGAGTAATCTTATTGATAAAAATTATTCTATTGGTAACAATCTAACACATTAAATGATTTATGAATAAAAAAGGTCATTTCCTGCCACATTTTTTCTATTACCGAAATTGTGAATTCACATGAATACAGGGTCGCCCCTTGACTTCCGTTAAAAATGGGGCCATTCTTTAGATTCCACCTTTTTCTTTTAGAAGAATAAAAAAATAAGCCCGATATCAAAGGCGCTAATTTTTCATACTTGCCGTCCGTTTTTTACTTATCATTATAACATTTTTTTAAAGTCGCCGAAAACACCTAATTATATTTAAGCTAAAGCCATAATTTGCGTTCAAGAGACCTGAATGTGGCTTTTCGTTTAGGTACTAATTACACAGTTCATTGCTGGAATTCTGAAGTAAGGGCTCACTCAAAAATAACTTTACATTTCAGGCGCCGATACATCCCGCATAACTGCGTTGTGAAAACTCGGAATATGCCTAATATTCCTGCGTTTCCACGCCTTGTTAGACGGGCGCCTCAACACCTGAAATTGCGAACTTATTTTTTCGTGAACCCTTAATGGAGAATAAATTTAATGGATAGGATAAAGGTAGAGACACCGATCGTTGAGATGGACGGTGATGAGATGACCAGGGTCATATGGAAGATGGTTAAAGATAGACTTATTCTTCCATATATAGATATTAATGAGGAATATTTTGATCTACATATTAAAAACCGTGACAGGACAGATGATCAGGTAACAATGGAGGCAGCAAATGCTATCAGGAAGTATGGTGTTGGGGTAAAATGTGCAACTATAACCCCAAATTCTGAGAGAATGAGAGAATACAACTTGAAAAAAATGTGGAAGAGCCCTAATGGAACAATAAGGTCCATGC
>JAYEJO010000163.1:4478-7971 GCA_034660595.1 Candidatus Caldatribacteriota bacterium | reverse complement strand
GGTAAAATAAATACGATAAAAACGTTTGCGCAATATTTTATAGAAAAGGGGCTTTTAATGGTTTTACCCGAGAATTCAAAAAAATCTACCATGAAAGAGGTTGCGGAATGTGCCCGGGTTTCGATATCGACTGTTTCTCATGTTGTCAATAAAACACGTCATGTCGATAAAGAAACACAGGATAGGGTTCTTGAAACAATTGAAAAACTTAATTATGCTCCTAATATATTTGCCCGTGGATTAAGAGGAAAAAAAATTCGGATAATTGGAGTTATAATATCAGATATAAGAGAAAGTTTTTTTGCAGAAGTAGTTAAAGCAATTGAACTAACCGCACATAGTGAAGGGTATAGTGTAATTTTATGTGATTCTGAGGATGATCCATTAAAAGAACAATTACATATTAATACACTCATACAAAATGGAGTTGAAGGATTAATACTTGCTCCGGTTAATAATTCTACCCGCGTCTATGATTCAGTAATTCCCCATAAAATTAAGGCTATTCAAATTGACAGGAAAGTATATGGGCTTCCTGCAGGCTTTGTTGGTATCAATAATACGGAAATTACCAAAAAAGCCATGAACCATCTGTTTGCTCATGGTTTTATGAATGTAGGTTTTGTTTCTTATCAGACAAATGTATATACCATGGAACAACGACTATCGGGTTATAAAATGGCTGCCCAACTACATAATTCCTCAAAAAAGATAAATGTAAAATTTATTCAATATAATGGCAGTGATAATAAGGAAATCATCAAGAGCTGGTTATACCAAAATAAAGAAATAGATTCTATTTTATGTGGGAATGATAATATATGTTATCAAGTCCTTAGGGCGATTAGAGAACTTCAATATGAAATACCAAAAGATATGGGAGTTTTATCTTTCGATGATTCCAAATGGTTTAAACTGATCAATCCGTCAATCACCGCTATCAGACAACCCACAAATCAGATAGGTAAACTTGCCACTGAAATACTCATTACAGAGATACAAAATAAAATAGAAAATTATTCTCAAAAAGAAAATCATATTCTAAACGCGGAATTAATCATAAGAAAATCCTGTCGAGAAAGTGCCGACTGAATAAAGGCTTTAAGAATTTTTCGAAAAGCTCATTATTCACATTTAAGGGAGGTGATAAGTATAGCCGATAGAAAGTTAGTAAGAATCAGAATAAGATAAATTAATTAAAAGGAGGATATTTAAAAAATGAAAAAATTATCATTGTTTACTTTAATTTTATTAACTGTGTTACTTTTGACCAATTTTGCGCTAACAGCCTTAGCTGAACCAGTAACTATTGAAGTTTGGTTTCATTCTGGTAAAGGAGAGGAACGAGAAGTTCTTGATGCCCAGGTAGAAGATTTTAATGCTATGCAGAATGAAGTGATAGTAAAAGCAGTTAGGCTTCCTGAAGGGTCTTTTAATGAGCAGGTAAGTGCAGCAGCTTTAGCCGGTGATCTTCCGGATTTGTTAGACTTTGATGGTCCTTTTCTCTATAATTATGCCTGGGCTGGCCATCTTATTCCTTTAGATAATTATGTATCCAGCGAATTAAAAGCTGACTTCCTACCTACTATTATTGCGCAGGGTACTTTTGGCGGAAAGTTATATTCTCTGGGAACTTTTGATTCCGGTTTATCCATCTGGGGGAATAAAGCCTATTTAAAGAAGGCAGGAGTACGTATTCCTACAAGCATTAAGGATGCCTGGACTTTGGAAGAATTCAATGAAGCTCTGAAAAAATTGACAGCTTTGGATGAGGTGGAATATGCTATAGATTTTAAAATGAATTATGGTGCAGGTGAATGGTATACTTATGGTTTTTCTCCGATTATTCAGAGTTGGGGTGCTGACTTGATTGACCGTAGTGATTTTCAATCTGCAGATGGTGTCCTTAATGGTCCCGAAGCGGTGGAGGCAATGACCTGGTTCCAAGGTTTATTCAGCAAAGGATATGCTAAGCTTCAGCCTGCAGGTGATGACGACTTCTACGGTAGAAAAATTGCTGCTCTATCTTTTGTAGGCCATTGGATGTGGAATCCCCACAATGAAGGATTGGGCGATGATTTGGTACTTCTCCCCATGCCCAAATTTGGTGATAAGGCTGCTACCGGTATGGGTTCTTGGAATTGGGGGATAACCTCTCAATCCAAACATCCGGAGGCTGCCTGGAAATTTCTCGAATATCTTATTGAGCCAGAACAGATCTTACGCATGACTAATGCTAATGGCGCTGTCCCTGCTCGCAAATCTGCCCTTGCTATGTCAGAATTATTTGGAGCAAATGGTCCACTTAAAATTTTTGTTGAACAGCTGGAAGGCGGAGTTGGGGTTACAAGACCCGAAACCCCGGCTTATCCAACTATAACTGCTGCATTTGCAGAGGCTGTACAAAATATAGTTAGTGGTGCAGATGTTAAGACTGAGTTAGATAAGGCTGTCCAAAAAATTGATCAAGATATTGAAGACAATCGGGGTTATCCGATTACAAATTAGATACTTTAATGTGCCTGTACTTTTTAATTACTTGAAAAGTGCAGGCACAGAACCTTTAGCCTTCTAAATTTACATTAGAAATCCTACTAATTTATTTATATAATAGTTGAACAAACCTGTCAATTAATTTACTCTTTTTGTTGCCTTAGGCTGATAGTATAAAAGCAAATACAAATATAACTTACGTTAGTGTAAGTTTTAGTGGGGTAAAGGATTTTGAGAAAATTAAGATAATAGATTATAATTGAATGAAAAAGGTAAAAAATGAACAAAGGGTTATAAAAATAATGATAAGTGAATCTACCATTTTAAATACAAAGTCACTTAAGAAAAATGGAAGTTCATTACAAAAAAGAGAAACGTTTGCAGCCTGGTTTTTTTGCGCTCTCCCCTTATTTTTCTTGCTTCTTTTTCTGGTAACCCCTTTTATTATAGCCTTTGTAATATCCTTTACAGATCAAAGATTAATATCCAATCCTAATTTACCTACCCAATTTATTGCCCTTCGAAACTTTTTAAGATTATTTAGCAGTCCAAGCTTTCATCAAGCATTATTTAATACTTTTGTTTTTGCAGTTGTTGTAGTCCCTTTACAAACTTTTCTTGCCCTTTTATTAGCCGTTTTAGTTAATCAAAAACTTCGCTTTATCAATCTGTTTCGTACTATTTATTTTAGCCCAGTAGTTACTACTATGGTAGTGGTGTCTATTATTTGGTATTTTTTGTACAATCCGGGAGAAGGCTTGATTAACCAGATGATAAGTTTCATTAGTTTTGGAAAATTAGGACCCTATAATTGGCTAAACGACACCGCCTTGGCTCTGCCATCTATTATGATATTATCTGTTTGGCAGGGAGTGGGTTTTCAAATGGTAATTTATCTGGCCGGTCTGCAGGGTATTCCTGATGAATTATACGAAGCAGGACGAGTTGATGGAGCTAATACCTGGCAACAGTTCTGGCAGATTACCATTCCGCAATTGCG
>JAYEJO010000163.1:0-4378 GCA_034660595.1 Candidatus Caldatribacteriota bacterium | reverse complement strand
GTTTATAATCTCTTTTATAATTGCTCTGATAATTATTCCCACTGAAGTAGTGGTTATACCTTTATTGTTAATGGTAAATCGAATTGGTTGGTTAGATAGTTATCAGGTTCAAATCGTACCTTTTATAGTTGATGCTTTTTCTATTTTCCTTTTTTATCAATTTTTTATTGGTTTACCTAAAAGTCTGGACGAAGCAGCAAAAATGGATGGAGCCAATCCTTTTCAAGTTTATTGGAAAATTATTGTTCCTTTATCAAAACCAGTTTTTGCTACAGTTGCCATTTTACAATTTCTTGTTCGCTGGGGTGATTTTCTCTGGCCTCTTATGGTAACCCGTGGTTATGAATATCGACCACTACCGGTAGCAATTCAGCAATTCTTTAGCCAGGATCCAAAAGTATGGGGAGACATTTTTGCTTTTGCTTCCATGGTCACCATTCCTTCACTGATTATCTTCTTATTATTCCAAAAATGGTTCATACGCTCAGTAGCATCCAGTGGCATCAAAGGATGACAATTTGTAATATTTGCCGCAGCGGCTACATAAGAAGAAGTGTATAATGGATAACCTACCTATTAGCAACAATTTTCAATATTCTCTTGATGTTTATATTTTAAAGCTTAAAATATACGGGATAATCTGTTAGTATAGTAGATATCATACAACTAAAAATATAAGAAGTTGATAAATCAGCTTAAGACTTGAGATGAACGGAGTATTAAAATGTATTATTCACCAGCGAATAGTTATATGTGGGATTTCTGGTTAGTGAAAAAAAAGGACCTTTATCACATCTATTATTTGCAGGCACCAAGAAGCATACAAAATCCGGATGTCAGACATTCAGTTGCTTCTGTAGGCCATGCAGTTTCGAGGGATCTTGAAATATGGAAGGAAAAAGGAACGGTACTTGAGGCAGGTCCGGAAGGAAGCTGGGATGATACTTCAATTTGGACGGGGTCAATAATCGAAAAAAATGAAAAATATTATATGTTTTATACCTCACGTTCTAAAAGAGAGGCAGGAAAAATCCAGAGGATCGGAGTTGCAATATCGGAGGACCTATCTGTTTGGAAAAAATACGGGAATAATCCGGTAATAGAGGCAGACCCAAACTGGTATGAAAAAGCCGATATATCAAATGAAGGGATAGAGCATTGGAGGGATCCATCTATAATCTATAATAGAGAAGATAAATTCTACTATGCGTTTATATGTGCAAGAGTTAATCACGGGGATTATAAGGGAAGAGGATGTATCGCAAGGGCAAAATCAAGAGATTTACTGGGTTGGGAGGTAATGAGTCCTGCAACAGATACCGGTAATTTTTACGAAATGGAGGTGCCCGACCTTCACTTCAAAAACGGGAGATGGTATTTGTTGTTTACTACAAGCTCTACCGCATATTCTGAGAAACATAAAAAGGAGATATTTCCCCTTACGCCACAGACCGGAACATTGTATTATCAATCAGAAACGCTTCTTGGTAAATTTACTCCGATGGGGAACAAAGAAGTTTTACTTGGGACTGGGACACAAACCTATACTGCAAGGGTTATTAAAGATATGCATGGGGATAATGTAGTTCTTACATGGAAAATAAAAGCGGAGGGATTTAATGGGTTTGCCGGATGTTTGGACAGGCCAAGGAGGTTGCAATATATGCCGGACGGGACATTAAAGCTTTAATATCCGCAATATTTGTTAAGCGAGGTTACAAATGATAGAAAAAATATTCAAGTATAAGCATATTATCTGGGATTGGAATGGAACATTAGTTAATGACGTATGGCTGGTAGTGGACATAATGAATAAGATGTTAAAAAAACGTAACTTGCCCAAGATTGATTCGGAAAAGTACAGGGAAATTTTTGATTTTCCGGTAACAAAGTATTATATAAAACTGGGATTTGATTTTTCCAAGGAATCCTTTGAGGAGCTTACCGTTGAGTTTATAGGTGAATATTATGCGCGTTTTAATGAGTGTAAGCTATTTGACGAAGTAGAAGAAGTGTTAAAAAAGATAAGGGATAGAGGAATATCCCAATCAATTTTATCCGCTTCAAAAGAAGATGTCCTTACAGAAAAGATTAAATATTACGGTATCGATAAGTATTTTAGCAGAATAACGGGTTTAGATAACCACTATGCCGAGAGTAAAATCGAAAATGGGAAAAAATGGATAGAGGAATTAAATTTAAATCCGCAAGAAGTGCTTTTGATAGGGGACACTATCCACGATTATGATGTTTCAAAACATATGGGGTGCGATTGTTTACTGGTTGCCAACGGACATCAAAGTTATGAGAGGCTTGCAGGGCTGGGGGTTGAGGTTATCAACTCATTAAAAGAAATAAATTAAATTTAAGAGAAGAGAGGGAATAAAAAAGTAGCCTAAACTTCCCCTTTTTGCTGTTAGTATTAGGATAAATACCTGAAGTAGAGATAAACAGAAGAAAGAATAATGGATATTAACATTATCGGAAGACCGATTCTGAAAAAATCCTTAAAGGTTATTACTTTGCCCTGTCTTTTTAATATATTTACTCCTACTAAATTAGCAGCTGCCGCAATAAAAGTTCCGTTTCCTCCCAGACAGGCACCCAAGGATAAGGCCCACCAGACCGGGTTGAGGTTAAGGGCAGTTGCTGCCCCGATATTATGAATTACTGGGACCATAGAGATGGTGTAGGAAATATTATTAATAAAAGAACAGGTGATTCCCGAGACCCACAGAACTACCAGAGTGGTAAGGGTAAGATTCCCCTTAGTTAGAGTAATGATTTTATTGCTCAGCCATTGAATAATCCCCACTTTCTCCACTCCTGCTATTACCACGAAGAGCCCGATAAAAAAGAAAAGAGTAGACCACTCTACTTCCAAAAAAGTTTCCGCCGGGTCTATATTGCTGACTAATAGCAAGAGAGTTGCTCCTGCCAAAGCCACAGTAGCCGCTTCTAAACCCAGATTATGATGGAAGATAAAGACTGATATAGTTAATAAAAAGACCATTAAAGATTTTTTTAATAATACCGGGTCTTCAATTGCTTTCTTTTCATCGAATTTTTCCACTCTCCTCCAGGCTTCCTTTACATTTTGCGACATTTCCTTTTTATAAAATAGCCCGACAAAGAAAGGCAAAAGAATTAATAGAATCAGGGCGAAAGGAGCAAGATTTATAATAAAATCCATAAAAGACAGATGGGCTGCACTCCCGATTATTATATTGGGAGGGTCACCGATAAGAGTTGCCGCTCCTCCTATGTTGGAAGCGAATATTTCAGATAGCACCAGAGGTACGGGGGATATTTCCAAGTTTTCGCAGATAGCTAAAGTTATAGGGACAATCAGTATTATAGTGGTGACATTGTCCAGGATGGAGGACAGGATACCGGTAATGATACTCAGAAAAAATAAGAGGTAAAAGATATTTCCGTGAGCGAGTTTAGATATTTTGATTGCCAGATATTGGAACAAGCCGGTTCTTTTGATTATAGAGACCATAACCATCATCCCGGTCAGTAAACCGATGGTATTAAAATCTACGGCCAAAAAAGCTTCATGTTGATTCAGTATTTTTAATAATATAAAAAGAAGGGCTCCGCATAAAGCAATCACCGTGCGGTTAATTTTTTCCAGGCTGACAAATATAAGAGTAGTTATAAATATTATTAAGGCTATAAACGTTTGGTTCATTAATTAATTTTATTCCTTTCTCAATCTAATCTTCTTCCATAACATGTTTGCATAAACAAGAAGGAGTCAATATTCCCACTAATTTTCCCTTTCTTACTACCGGAACTATTCTCAGATGTTTTCTGAATAATAAATCTGCTGCCTGAGTCCTGCTGGTATCCTCTTCTACTGAATAGACCGTAGTGGTCATAAAATCTCTTACCGCTAGATGGGCAATCTTTTTAGCTTGTTGGGAAAACTGGTCAAAATCAGGGATAAAAGATGGATTTTGAAGTTCTTTATAATAGCCCGGCAAGCTGGCTTTAGTAATATCACTTTCCGTGATTATTCCAATGACATTTTGGTCACTGTCTACTACCGGTAACCCTGCCATACGCTGTTGGCTCATAATCTTAACCACTTCTTTTATCGGAGTATCGGCGGACACGGAAGTCAGGTCTGGTATCATAACTTCTTTTATTTTCAACGTTACCCCCCCTTATTTGGTAATTTTACTTAATTATATTCCTTTTTATGTTTTTAGCAAGTCATAATTCGTATTGCGTATTGCGTATCGCGTATTGCGTGAAGGAAAATAAAATTCAGAAATTAAATCAACACATGGTACATACTGAAGAAGGGAAAATAAAAAGAAAAAGCCAGAAGTCAGAAAAAGGGGCGTATTATATAAAAAATAAAAAT
>JAYEJO010000162.1:47417-59677 GCA_034660595.1 Candidatus Caldatribacteriota bacterium | reverse complement strand
CTCTACGCTACACGCTAAACGCTATACGCTATCCTTGTGGTAAATCTAATTTAATATGAAGTTCTTTTAATTGTTTTTGATCTACTTCAGATGGTGCATCAGTTAACAGACAGGTTGCCTTTTGTGTCTTGGGAAAAGCGATTACTTCCCTGATAGAGCGGGCTCCAGCTAAAAGCATAACCATTCTATCCATACCAAAGGCAATCCCTCCATGTGGTGGTGCTCCATATTTTAATGCTTGTAATAAGAATCCAAATTTTTGCTCAGCTTTTTTATCATCTATTCCTAATAATCTAAAAACATTTTTTTGAAGGCCTGTATTGTGTATTCTGATGCTTCCACCTCCAATTTCGTTCCCGTTAAGCACTAAATCATATGCTTTCGAACGCACTTTTAAAGGATTTGTTTCTAATAATTTAATATCTTCATCAATGGGTGCTGTGAAAGGATGATGAACTGATTCATATCTTTTTTCCTCCGGGTTATATTCTAACAAAGGAAAATTTGTAACCCATAAAAAATTAAATTCCTGTTTATCCTGATTAATAAGGTTTAAATCATTCGCTAATTTTAATCTTAAATTTCCTAATGCTTCATATACTACTTTCGCTTGGTCAGCAGCAATTAGAATAAGATCTCCCGGATTCGCATTAGTTTTAAGTTTAATTTTTTCTATCTCTTCGGGAGAAAGAAACTTGGAAATAGAAGATTGAAAATCTTTTCCTTCTTTAATTTTTATATAGGACAAGCCTTTTGCGCCAAATGAAGTAACAAACAATTGTAAATCATCAAGTTTTTTTCGGGAAAATTCCTTATCGCTTTCAACTTTAATGGCGCATATTTCCCCTTTATTTTGAATCACTTTTTCAAATGCTTTGAAGGAACTTTTTTGAAATATTTCAGTTAAGTTTACTATCTCCATTCCAAATCTTAAGTCCGGTTTATCTGCTCCATATCTTGAAATTGCTTCTTGATAATCCATTTTAATGAAAGGTGTTTTTATTTTGATATTAAACAATTTATTAAGTAGATAAACAAACATTTCTTCCACTAAATTAAATATATCGTCTCTGTCAATAAATGACATTTCCATATCAAGTTGGGTAAATTCTGGTGCCCGGTCAGCTCTCAAATCTTCATCGCGAAAACATCTTACTATCTGATAGTATTTTTCAAATCCGGCAACCATTAATAATTGTTTGAATAATTGAGGAGATTGAGGAAGAGCATAAAATTTTCCCGGATTGACTCTACTGGGGACTATATAATCTCTTGCTCCTTCTGGTGTACTCTTGGTTAAGAATGGTGTTTCTATATCTAAAAAACTTTTACTGTTTAAGAAATTTCTAATTTCCATACTAACCTGGTGTCGTAATCGTAGATTTTTTTGCATCTTTTGCTGTCTTAAATCAAGATATCTATATTTTAATCTCAAATTATCATTTATTTCTATCTTGTCGTTTATATTAAAAGGCAGGGGATTGGAAATATTTAATATTTTTACCTGTTCAGCTTTGATTTCGATTTCTCCGGTTGGCATATTCGGATTTTTATAACCGGCTAAACGAGAAACAACCTTCCCTTTAACTGCAAGCACATACTCATTCTTGATTAGACGGGCCTTTTTGTGAGCTTCAGCAGAATCTTTCGGATCAAATACGATTTGTGTTATACCTTCACGGTCCCTCAAATCAATAAAGATCAAACCACCATGATCTCTTCTGCTTTGAGCCCAACCCATTAAGATTACTTCTTTTCCAATATCATTTTTACGCAGCTCTCCACAGGAATTGGTTTTCTTCCAAGAGCTCATAAGTTCTATAAATTCTTTTGATTTTTTCATTTTAGTCCACACTCCTTTGCTCGTATTGCGTATCGCGTATTTCTTTTAGCGTATAGCGTACAGCGTTTAGCGTATACAATATTAGTTATCCAGTTACTCGGTTTACCCGTTTAAAACTAAATTCCCTCTACTTTTTTTAAGCTTGCAACTTGTAACCTGAAACTCATTACTTATCACTGTATTTTACTATATCCCAATTTGGCTTCTGTCTCCTGAATTCTGACTCCCTCTTCCCTAACTATACGCTAAACGCTACGCGCTATACGCTAATTTTACTATCCGCTATACGCTAAACGCTCCACGCTATTTTTAGGGATAAATCTTATTTAACATCCTCGGGAATGGAATAGTTTCGCGAATATGGCTTAATCCACATATCCAGGCAACGGTTCTTTCTATGCCCAAACCAAATCCGGAATGAGGGACTGACCCGTATTTTCTTAAATCTAAATACCACTCATACTTTTCCCTGGGTAATTTATGCTCTTTAATCCTTTTTTCCAATAATTCATAATCATCAATCCTTTGTCCGCCCCCGATAATTTCTCCATATCCTTCCGGGGCCAAAAGATCAGCACCTAATACGACTTCTTCTCTTTTTGGGTCAGGTTTCATATAAAAAGCCTTGCATTTTGCAGGATACCTTTGGATAAATACGGGCCTATCATATCTATTTGATAAGATTGTCTCATCTTCTCCGCCAAAGTCATCTCCCCATTCAACTTTTGCACCAGTACTTTTTAAAATATCTATTGCATCATCATATGAGATTCTTGGAAAAGGTGTTTTTATTAGTTCTAATTTGGATACATCTCTTTCTAACAATTTCAATTCATTTTTTTTCTTTTCCAATACTTGTTTTACAATATAAGCTATCAGATTCTCCTGTATTTCATTGTTTTCTTCAAAATCCACATAGGATGCTTCCGGTTCAACCATCCAAAATTCCATTAGGTGTCTTCTGGTTTTAGATTTTTCAGCTCGAAAAGTTGGTCCGAAACAGTATACTTTTCCGAAAGCCGCGGCAGTTGCTTCATTATAAAGCTGTCCGCTTTGTGCAAGATATGCCTTATCATCAAAATATTCAGTCTCAAATAAAGTAGTAGTTCCTTCGCAAGCTGCCGGAGTAAGTATCGGTGTATCCATCAAGATAAAACCGTTCGTGTCTAAAAAATCCCGAATAGATTTTATTATCTCTGCTCTTACTCTTAAAATGGCGTTTTGCCGGGGTGACCTTAACCATAGATGACGATAATCCATCAGATATCCTACTCCATGTTCTTTTAAAGAAATAGGGTAGTTATCTTTAGCTTCACTGACCACCTCAATATTTTTTACTAAAACTTCGTATCCTAAAGGAACTCTCTTTTCTTCTTTTACTATCCCTGATATTTTAATCGATGATTCGTAATTAATGTTGCCGGCTTTATCAAAAATATTTTCATCCATTTCATTTTTAATGAGTGTTGCCTGAACAAAACTTGTTCCATCCCTAACAATTAAGAATTTTATTTTCCCGCTTGAGCGTCTATTATATAGCCATCCTTTAATTTCTACTTCTTTTCCTTCATAATTTTTAATATCGCTTATTCTGATAATTTCCATATACTGCCTCCTTATATATAATTGCACATGCATAGGGGTCAGGTCTTGCAATGACACATTTTTTTAACGACAAGCAAGCATTGATGGAAAATGTGTCATTGCAAGACCTGACCCCTATTTCCACTTTTACACCGATTTTATGATGTTAATTCATCGATAAGATTATCTATTCGAACTTCTTTTTGTTCTTTGGTTTGCATATTGCGGAGAATTACCATATTTTTGGATAATTCTTCTTCCCCAACTATTACGGTATATCTTGCTCCTATTTTATTGGCTATCCTCATTTGTGATTTTAAGCTTCCTTCGGAATAATCCATATCGGCAGATAAACCAGCTGCTCTAATTTTTTGTAATAATTTAAAAGCTGTATCTTTATTCTTTTCATCAACCTTAGCCACAAATATATCTAATCCCTTTTCCACAGGCCATTCGACCTTTTGTTGCTCTATAGTAATAATCATTCTCTCTATCCCTGCGGCAAATCCTACTGCTGGGGTCGGCCTTCCACCCAACTCTTCAACCAAATCATCATATCTGCCGCCACCGCCAATAGCATTCTGAGCACCTAATTCTCCCGAAATAATTTCAAAGGCGGTTTTGGTATAATAATCTAGTCCCCTTACTAACCGGGGGTTTTCATGAAATATAACTTTTTGGTCATCAAGATATGATTTAACTTGTGCAAAATGTGATTTGCATTCCTGACAAAGATTTTCAGTAATCATCGGAGCTTCTTCTATAATTCTTTTACAGCTATCTTTTTTACAATCTAAAACTCTTAAAGGATTTTTAATATACCTCTCTTTGCATTCAGAACATAAAAAATCTTTTTTATTTTTTAAATATTTTTTTAATTTTCGGACATAATCGACTCTGCATTTTTTACAGCCCACACTGTTTATTAAAATTTCCAGATTTTTTAAACCCAGTTTTTTGTAAACATCTAAAGCAGTTATAATAACTTCAGCATCCGCAGCAGGAGATTTAGTTCCGATGATTTCGATTCCGAATTGATTAAACTGCCGGAATCTGCCTGCCTGCGGTTTTTCACATCTGAACATTGGGCCAAGATAAAACAATTTAATTACTTTAGAAATTCTATCCATTCTATTTTCTAAATAAGCTCTAATCACCGGTGCGGTTCCTTCGGGCCGCAAAGTAAGGCTTCTGCCTTTTCTATCGGGAAAAGTAAACATTTCTTTAGTCACTATATCGGTTGATTCACCTATTCCCCGGACAAAAAGGTCAGTATATTCAAAGAACGGAGTTCTTATTTCTTTGTATCCGTATTTATTTAGTGTTTCTTTTATTACATTTTCGATATAATACCATTTTGAAATATCCTCAGGTAAAATATCTTGCGTCCCTTTGGGAACTTTAATAAACAATATTTCCCTCTCCTTTATTTATTATTTTAATAGCTATATCTGCTCCCCATGAAAGCCTTTTTATCAACCGCTTTCTTTAGGGCATCTTCCTGGCTAATTTTTCCCTCCATAAGCAAATCTTTTAGTGATTGGTCTAGACTTTGCATCCCGTCTTTCTTGCTAATCTGTATGGTCGAAGAAATCTGATAAGCCTTTCCTTCTCTAATTAGATTTCTAACTGCTGCGTTGGCAATCATTATTTCCAGGGCAGGGACTCTGCCTTTTCCGTCTAAATCAGCTAATAGAGTTTGGGCAACAACTCCCAAGAGAGAACCGGCAAGCTGCATTCTAACTTGATTTTGCTGATGAGGAGGGAATACATCTATAATTCTTTCTACGGTTTCGGCCGCACTTATGGTATGCAGGGTAGAAAATACTAAGTGTCCGGTTTCAGCTGCGGTCAAAGCCATAGAAATAGTTTCCAGATCTCTCATTTCACCCACTAATATTACATCGGGGTCTTCCCTTAAAGCATTACGTAATGCTGAAGCAAAAGATGTAGTATGGGAACCTATCTCCCTCTGAGAAACAAGGCAATTTTTATGAGAATGAATAAACTCTATGGGATCTTCGATAGTAATTATGTTATCATACCGTTTTTTATTTATAATATCTATTAAGGCTGCCAGAGTTGTTGATTTTCCGCTTCCGGTTGGGCCGGTAACTAATACCAATCCCCTGTCTTTTTCGGTAAAATCTGAAAGGATAGAAGGTAAACCTAATTCAGAAAGGGTTTTTATTTTCTCCGGAATTAACCGAAAAGCTGCACCCTCACCACGTCGATGTTTGAAAACATTTACCCTGAATCGGGATATATTGGCTAATTCATAAGATAGATCTAATTCACCATATTTTTCAAAATTACTCTTTTGTTTTTCATTTAGAATACTATATATCATTCCATGGGTAATCTCCGGGGTTAATTCAGGTAAATCCATTCGGGTTAATTTCCCATTTATACGAAGTACCGGAGGAATTCCTACATTAAGGTGCAAATCAGAAGCGTCTTTATCTTTAGCTGTGGTTAATAAATCTTTTATCTCCATATTTAACTCTCCTTTATTTTTTAAAATTAATGTTAGCTATATCTACCAAGCGTCTATTTATTGTTATTGTGAAATACTTGGTCAATTGTTTCATCAATATTTTTAAATGAAGCCAGGACAATTTTTATCTTTCTCTTAGCAAGCTTTCTAATCGTTTCGAGAGCTTCTTCATCTGTGGGGTCAGCCATAGCAACAACTAATTCATTATTTAACTCCATTACAGGTATTGCTTTATATTTTTTAAGAACATCTTCAGAAATATTTTTGGATAACTGAATATCAATGTTAACAACATTGATCTGAACATAAGGGATGTTTAACTGTCTTCCTAAAACCCAATTTATTTCATCTTGTGTAACTCTTCCCAGGTCAATTAATACTTCTCCGATTCTTTTTTCCGTATTTTTCTGAATTTTCAATCCTTCCTCTAATTGCTGCGGAGTAATAATTTTATAGTATATTAACATCTCTCCTAACTTTTTAGGGTGTTTTTTCTCTTCTTGTTCTTCTTTCATTTTAATATTTCTCCTTTCGAACATTGCCACATTTATTTTATTCACAAATTTATGAAATAAATTTTAAATTGATTGATTTTACTCTAATTGATTGTATTATTAAAAAATCCCTGACAATACTTCTATCAAGTATCATCAGGGACGAGAATTGCTCGCGGTGCCACCCTGTTTGAATGGTAATTAATCCATTCCGCTTGTCAGCCGATTAACGTGGGCTATCCGATTAAGTTTACTAAATTTTTCAACTTAATTATTTTATTTAGGGGTCTTTCAATTACCTTCTCTATAAACTTTGCAAAAAAAAGGTAATCTACTCTCCTATTTTCTATTTTAAAAAATATAATATTTTAAAATTTAAGTAATTCTATATAATTTTAGTTAAAAAGTCAAGCTAACTCTCGTATTGCGTATTGCGTATTGCGTATCGAGTATCGCGTTAGGAAAAGAAGCTAAGAGTCAAATTCGTATTTCGTAGGAAAGATGGAAGCCAGGAGACAGAATCCAGTATTCAGAATCATTTAAGAGTACAAGGTTATGCTATTTGTTAAGTTATTTTATATTCTTCTGACTCCTGAGTACTGGCTCCTGAATTCTTAAATAATAATTATGGTTTTTCGCTTTTCGCTTTTCGCTTTAAGTTTTTAATTTTAGTAAAGTTCTTATTTCTTAACTATAAATATTTTTTATATTTTTCATTATTAGCTATTTTTTCTTTCTCTAATTCCTCACTAAAGTTTATGCTAACGTCGATGACTTCCGCGGGTTTCCATAAAAACTTTTTTGTCTATTGCCTTTTTAATAGCTTCTTCTCTACTGATCTTCCCTTCTACCAATAGTTCTTTTAAAGATTGGTCTAAACTTATCATACCATCTTTCCTGCCCATCTGAATAGTTGCCGGCATTTGATGAGTCTTTTCTTCTCTTATAATATTTCTAATTGCCGGGGTAGCAATCATCAATTCAAGAGCCGGAACTCTTCCCTCCCCATCTATGGTGGGTATTAAGGTTTGCGCAACAATACCCAAAAGAGATTCGGCAACCTGCATTCTAATTTGATTCTGTTGATGTGGGGGAAATACGTTTATTATTCTTTCTACGGTTTCTGCTGCGCTGTTAGTATGAAGAGTGGAAAATACTAAATGTCCGGTTTCGGCTGCAGTTACCGCCATAGAAATGGTTTCAAGGTCCCTCATTTCTCCAACTAATATTACATCAGGGTCTTCTCTTAAAGCACTTCGTAAAGCATAAGCAAAAGAATCAGTATGAATTCCTATTTCTCTCTGGTCTATGATGCAATTTTTATGAGTATGGATAAATTCAATAGGGTCTTCAATAGTTATAATATGTTCATATCTTTCTTTGTTTATCATGTCTATCAAAGAAGCTAAGGTGGTTGTTTTTCCACTTCCGGTAGGTCCGGTAACCAATACAAAACCTTTTGATTTTTTAGTAAAAATTGATAATTCTTCCGGTAAACCTAATTGCGCAAGAGATTTTATTTTTTCTGGTATCAACCTAAAGGCAGCTGCCTCACCTAATCGAGTTTTAAAGATATTAATTCTGAATCTTGTCATATCTTCTAATCCAAATGAAAAGTCTAATTCACGAAGTTTTTCATATTTATCTTTTTGCTCATTATTAATTATGCTATGAATCATTTCGTGAACATCTCGTAAGTTGAGTTCGGGTAAATTTAATTTTGTTAATTTACCGTTTATACGTAGAATTGGGGGGACTCCAACCGTAATATGCAAATCCGAAGCATCTCTTTCTTTGGTGATAGCTAATAATTCTCTTATATTCATTTAACTAAATTCATCCTTTCTTTTATTATTTAAAATAAAAAAGAATAGCTTAAATTTATTTTTTATAATATCAGACATAAGCATGATGTGCAAAGAAAAGAACTAATTTACCAATTCTCCGATTCACCCATTCACCAATTCGTCAACTATTCAAATACATAGACAGGCGAGACGCCTGTCCTACGGTTTTATATTAATCTTCAAGGGTAGACACGAGGTCTGCCCCTACAATTATCTTCTGAATTCTGGCTCCTGACTCTTTCTTTCTTCACGACATACGACATATAATATACTATTATATTCTATATTCTGACTTCTGCTTTCTTTCTTCTCTTTCCTAAACCAGCCAACTAGCTAACCAACTATATATACTGTTTCTTTGCGCGATACGCAATACGCAATACGCAATACGATTATAGTTCCGCCTGTTCTTTTAGTATCTCCACTTTATCGGTCTTTTCCCAGGTAAAATCTGCATCTTCTCTACCAAAGTGGCCATAGGAAGCAGTCTTTTTAAAAATTGGCCTTCTAAGATCCAAATGCCTTATTATCGCTTCCGGCCGTAAATCAAAAGTTTCTTTAATTAATTCTAATATTTTCGATTGAGGAATTTTTTCTGTTCCAAAAGTATCTAGCATAATAGATACGGGATGAGCTACTCCTATAGCATAAGCAATTTGTATTTCACATTTATCAGTTAACCCGGCAGCAACAATATTTTTAGCGATATATCTTGCCATATAACTGCCTGACCGGTCTACTTTAGTGGGGTCTTTTCCGGAGAAACATCCTCCTCCATGACTTCCCACTCCTCCATAAGTATCTACAATTATTTTTCTGCCGGTTAGACCGGTATCTGCCTGAGGGCCGCCTATGGCAAATCTTCCGGTGGCATTGATAAAGTATTTAGTATTTTCATCGAGATATTTTTGAGGTATAACATGATTAATAACTTTTTCTTTAATATCTTTTTTTATAGTTTCATAGGGAATATCAGGATGATGTTGAGCAGCAATCACTACCGCCTCTACTCTTTTTGGGTCTCCATTCTCATATTCAACTGTAACCTGAGATTTCCCATCAGGTCTAAGATAAGGAATTATCTTCTTTTTTCTTGCTTCTGCCAGTCGATAAGTTAATTTATGAGCTAATATTATTGGAAGGGGCATCAGTTCGGGAGTTTCTCTGCAGGCATAACCGAACATCATTCCCTGATCACCTGCCCCGATAGTTTCCATATCATTTTTCTCTTTTTCAGTTTCTTTTACTTCCCAAGATTTACTCACTCCCCGATCTATATCCTTGGATTGCTCATCAATAGAAGTTAACACTGCACAAGTATCACAATCAAATCCATATTTAGCCCTGGTGTAACCTATTCCTCGGAGGGTTTGACGTACTATTTTAGGAATATCAACATAGCAAGAAGTAGTAATCTGCCCGGCTACCATAACCAACCCTGTTGCTACTAAAGTTTCTACTGCTACTCTTCCATAAGGATCTTCCTTATAGATGGCATCCAGGATAGCATCAGATATTTGATCAGCGATCTTATCCGGATGTCCTTCGGTAACTGACTCTGAAGTAAATAAATATTTGTTCTTCAAATCTAACATCTCCTTTTTTTGATTATAAATATTTTTTATATTTTTCGTTATTGGCTATTCTTTTGATAATCTTCTTTAAGTCACCTTCTCGTTTTTTGGGATAAATTAATTTTATATCTCCACTTGATATTATAACCAAATCAGACAAACCAATAGTAACTATTAAACCTTCATCGTTTATAACTACGCACCTTTTGGTATCTACTCCTTCATGTCCGCCTTTAACCACATTGCCATCTTTATCCAGAGGAAAAATTCTCTCCATCGAGGTCCAGGAACCAATATCATCCCAGCTAAAATCTCCTTTTACCACCAATCTATTAGAAACTTTTTCCATAATCGCATAGTCTATTGATATTTTTTCTAATCCATAAAATACTTCTTTTACGACTTCTTTTTTATCCAATGTCCCCAAACTATTTTTTATTTTCATTAATCCATTGTAAAGTTTGGGGGTCTCTTTTTTTATAGCATTCAAAATATCTCTGCAAGTCCAAACAAATATACCACTATTCCAAAGATAATTTCCCTCACTTATAAATTTTTTTGCAGTTTCTAAATCCGGTTTTTCTGTAAAATTTTTCACCGCACATGCGGTAATGTTATCGTTCTTTTCTACTTCTTCACCTACGCAAATATAACCATACCCGGTTTCCGGCCGTGATGGTTTAATGCCTATGGTAATTAAGTTGCCTGTTTCGCGAGCAAGTTTACAAGATTCTTTAATAGCGTTTAAAAATTTTTCGTCATCTTTTATTATATGATCTATGGGAAGTGTAATCATAGTGGTGTCAGGATCTTTATACCTATGCTCAATAACTACTGCGGCTAAACCGATGCAGGCTGCAGTATCTCTGCCCACCGGTTCAAGGATATAATTTAAATAATCTATTTCAGGAAGAGCATCTTTTATGCCATCAAAGAGATCTTCCGTAGTAGAAATAAACACATCTGATAAATCAATTAGCGGGGACACGCGATTAACGGTCTCTCTAATCATGCTATTTCCACCAGTAATAGATAATAATTGTTTTGGTGTATCAAATCGACTATGCGGCCAGAATCTTTGCCCCCGGCCACCAGCCATCAGTACTGCAACATTTTTCATATAAATTATCTCCTTTTTTTTCGTATTGCGTATTGCGTTAAAAAAGATACCAGAGTGAAACCGTACCTAGTATCTCGTGAATCGTATCTCGTTAGGATGGTTAGCCAGTTTACCGGTTACCCGGTTTAAGAATTAAAATTATTTTGGTTAGCTGTATCAATTATTAACTCTCATCATTCAATTAAGAACTTGCATTTAAAATTAACGATTAGAATTAACTGGTTAACTGGCAAACGGGGTAACCGGGTAACTATATACGCAATACGATATACGAAAAGTTTTAAATTTTAAATTATAGCTTTGCGCTTTTCGTTTTAAATTTTCAATTCAATTTATTATATAATCATTTCTATTATTTATCAAAAAAAATTAATTTAGGTTTATTTGCTAATTATTAAAGGGTACAGTCTTTTATATAAAACAAAAGTTATGAAACCACTGATAATCCCTTTTAGAAGATTAAAGGGAATAATTGCTGGGATTAACATTTTAACTACAATTTCTCTATTAACCCCTAAATAAATAGGGGTAATTATCAAATTAGCCGGGACCATTATTAAGGTCATTGCTAATGTCCCCAGGATTAATCCTATAATTGCACCCTTCCTGTTATGATGCAAGATATAGATTTGAGATGATACAAATACGAAAGTTCCGGTTGCTAAAAAATTCATCAAAGCACCATAGGGACCGCCTTGTCCGGTAATAAGAGCAAAAAGCATTGCCGTAATTAGAGACATTAAAACACCAGTTTTCGGACCTAATTTGAAAGCCCCAATCAGAAGAAATACACTCCCCGGATCATATAACAAAAATGGCGCTTGGGGTAAAATGGGAAAATGAATAAAATATCCTGCTACTATCGATAAGGCAACTAATAATCCAATACTTGTAATTCTTTTACTTTTCATATAAATTCTCCTTTATTTAATTTTTTTAAGTTTATTTATAAATTAGTTAATACCGAATAATCGTTAGTTCAAAATACAAAATTTTTTCTGTCAATAAAAAATATCCCCGAAAAAAATATATTTTCTCGGGGATAATCCTTATTTAAAATAAGTTACTTCTTCTCCCTTCCAGACTTTACTGTCGGCTCTGGCTTTTCACCAGATCTGTTCGGTACTCACAATAGTGAATGCCGAGCTCGTGGGCTTATTCAATCATTGATATGGAACAATAGAAAGAATTTACCACCGGTCGGGAATTGGTTATCTTTTAGTTTAACCTCACCCTGCCCCGAAAAAGTATAATCTTCAATATTCTATTTTTGAAAATTATATCACTCTTTTATACTCTTT